>JBJYWI010000083.1:76980-105020 GCA_046259385.1 Anaerolineales bacterium | reverse complement strand
CAGTAACTTGCCCGTTTCGGATTGCGTTTTCCGCAAGCCCGGCAAACGTTCCTTCTGGACTTCACTCCCTTGCGCTTTCCTGAAGCAAAACGCAAACTAGGAAGGCGCGGGAAGCGCGGGCGCTTTATTTTCAACCGGAAAATGCCTCTGCCAGGCAGCCGTCTCCACAGCGAACTTCCCAGTTCCCGGCCGCGCCCTACAGCCCTCGAATACAGAGCCTGCATCTGCTCGCGGGATACATGCCTGCCGGTTAGGTACCAGTACAGGACCACATTTCCGACCACATAAGTACCGGCGTAGGAGATGCCTACCTTGGGCACAATCCCCCACAGCGGCACCAGCCCCACCAAACTGCGGGCGATCTGGCGCCAGAAAAAACCGCCCCCCAGCACCCCGCTGAACTCGGTCACATAATCCTGCCATTCAGTCGAAAGCCCCAGCGCCAGTCCTAATTTATACACAAGAAACGCCTGATTCTTTGTAAGCACAATCATATCCGTTACTGTCAGCGGGATGTTCAGTATCGGGATAATCTCAGCGAGCCCGGTCGAAAATGAGTAAGTCGCATTGGACAGGCTGGTATCATTGATCAGATGGTGGGCGACTGGCACCCTGAAGAGCGGGTAATAGCGTCCCAGCGCGGTCAGCTTATCCGGCAGCAGGCTGATCACAGCCCGGGCAAACCTTCCGGTCAGAAAGTCATCATCCAGGATCGAGCCGTCCACCACACGGCGGCTTTTCCAGTCAACCCACTGCCTCAGTATTTTCGGTCTCTCGCCGGAATCAAAATCGTTTATCAGGACCAGCACTGGTTTTTTGGCTCCGGACCAGATACGCGACAGCTCCGCTTCGCGCGTGAAATCGCTTTTACGGGCATCCAGGATAAGGATGAGCAGGTCGGCGCTGGCGGCAAGGTCCGGTTCGCTCAACCCCAGAATCGTGATCGGCGTGTCGACGACAATAGATTCACGCCCGGGATCTCGCCGCAACTGACCTGCGAGCGTTTTGCGCCCGCTGTTTTCCGCACCGATGACCGCCAGCTTCACCCCCTGCAACGATTCCTGGCGAAGCGGTTTTAAGTCGATCTCTTTTACAATATCCCACGTATTTGTCAGCCCTGTTAATTTTGCCATTCAATTTCCCGGTCTCAGCTACATCCGTTCAACCCGGGTCATATTATAAACCCAGCCCGGGGAGACCTTTCTATTAAAGGAAAAATCGTTATAATTTGCAAATCCTCTCCAGCTAACAATATAAAAAACAGCTGGTGCAGTATTCCGGGGTTCAAATTCCCGGATGGCTAAAAAAGGCGCCCGCGCAGATTTAAAGGTAAATTGATGAATGTTCTCAAAGAAGTGTTAAAACACGAGGTTTTCCCTGCCCTGGGTTGTACAGAGCCGATCGCGGTCGCCTATGCTGCCAGCCTGGCAGCGGCCCAACTGGAAGGTGAAATCCGGGAAATTCAGATCACCGTCGACCCGGGGGTGTACAAGAACGGCCTGGCGGTGACAGTTCCAAACACCGGAGGGGAAAAAGGCAATTTAATCGCCGGCGTGTTAGGAGCCCTGATCAGACAGCCCGACGCGAAAATGGAAATTTTGAAATACGCCACTCCCCAGCTGGTATCCAGGGCGCAGGAAATTATCATGGACGGGAGAGCGAAAATACACCTCGACAGAAACAGGTTTGACCTGTACATCGAAGCCGCTGTTAATACCGGACATGGAGCTGCAAGGGCGGTGATCAAAAGCGCGCATACCAATCTGGTCTGCCTTGAAAAGGACGGGAGTGTGATCTTCGCCAGTCAAAACCAAGGCATAAGCTCTTCCGACCGGAGCTACCGCTCACTTCTGAAGGAAATGAAGATCAAGGACTTAATCGAAATCGTCAGGAACATGGACCAGGAAGACCGCGACTACATAAAGCAGGGTATAGAAATGAATCTGGCGATATCTGAGACCGGTCAGGGATTGAACAAAGTGGGCCATTTTATCTCCGACTTAACCTGCAAAGGGTATATCACAGACGACATTTTCGCCTCCTCCAAAATCCTGACCGCTTCCGCTACAGATGCCAGGATGGCAGGCATCAATATGCCCGTTATGTCCAGCGGCGGGAGCGGCAACCAGGGGATCGTGGCTATCCTGGTGCCTTATAACGTGGGCAATTTTTATAAAATCGAGCAGAGCGTCATAATTGAGAGCATCGCCTTATCTCACCTGATAAACAGCTATATAAAATGTTTTATTGGGGATTTATCACCCCTGTGCGGGTGCGCCATCGCGGCTGGGGTCGGTGCAGCCTCCGCCGTCGTTTACCAGCAGTGCGCAGACGATATGGCGAAAATCACCCTGGCGGTCAACAACCTGATCAGTGATCTGGGAGGTATGCTCTGTGACGGCGCCAAGGGCGGCTGTGCGTTGAAAGTCGCCAGTTCAGCTGATTCCGCAATCCGGGCAGCCTACATGGCGATCAATAATCACGGTATCACAGAGAAAGAAGGCTTTGTTGGTAAAACAGCCGAACAGACAATATACCATCTCAGCCAGATCAGCAAGATCGGTATGGGGAAAGCTGACGATACCATGCTGGGCATAATGATCGACAAGACCGGCTGATCATAAAACGGTTTCTGTCAATTTTTTAAGAAATATGCAGCAGTCGTAGGGGATTACGGGCTTCATGCACCCCCGGGGCTGGTCGAAAGACGGTCCTCCCTTCCCGGTCTGATCCAGCGCAGAGCTAATAAAAACAGAACCGCCACAATAATCCCTCCCATAAGAAACGGAGCCCATGGTCCAACCGTCTGGAAAATTACCCCTCCCAACAGCGGAGCAACTACGTTCGCAGCGCTCAGAAGTGAAATTGAAATTCCCAACATTCCGCCGACTTCCTGGTGTTCTACCCGTTTTGTAATCAGACTGTTCAGAGTCGGCTGCAGGATACCCGCGCCCACAGAAACTGGTATCATCGCAACCAGCACCCAGACAATCCCCAGCCAGCCGTTTCTACCATCTTCCGGAAGATCAATTGCTAGTTCTTCACCAGCCTGGCTTTCCTGGCTGGGAGAGTCGCCGCCAGTAGAAAGCTCAGATTCCAGATCAGCTCTGGAATATCCGGGCATGGGCACCCGCGGGGTGAAGGCGATTAAAACCAGCCCAATCGCCAGGGTCGCCAACCCTAGATAGATAAGCCTGCGGTCCCCGAATCTCCGGCTCCAGCGCCCTAGAAAATAAACCTGAACAGCAACCACAATAACGCCCACATAGACAAAAATGATCGCGTTTCGGGAGGCATTCATCCCCATTTGTGTCAGGGTGAACAATGCCAGCATCCGTTCAAAACCCCCGAATGCAACCTGCTGGGCGAACAGCAGGATAAGCAGAAATCCAATCGCCGGGTGGTTGAGCGCCCGGATCAGGGCGTTCATTGAAAAAACCGGTTTTTTTTCCGCTTTCCCGCGTTCCTGTGGGGGCAGCGTTTCCGGAAGCCAGAAAACAGTCAATAGAATAGACAATAACGAAAATCCGGCGGCGATAAAAGCCGGGGCGGCATAATTGTTCCCTGTAATAGAAAGAGCTCCAAATGCGATTGCAGGACCGAGGATGAAACCGATGCCAAACGCAGCCCCGATCAACCCCAGCCCCTGTGTGCGGTTTTTTTCGGTTGTACTGTCTGTGATTACTGCCTGGGCTGTGGCAATGTTTGCGCCTGAAATACCATCAATCACGCGCGAGAGTGTCAGCATCCAGAGCGAACTGGCAAACCCTAGAATAATAAACCCGGTCAGCGTCCCGATCTGGCTAATAACCAGAACCGGTTTTCGCCCGTAACGATCCGATAAGCGCCCCAGCACCGGCGCTCCCAGAAACTGCATTACCGGGTACGCAGCACCCACAATACCAACGATGATCGGGGTGGCGTTAAAACTTGCCGCATAAAGCGGCAGTATCGGGATGATGATAGTCAATCCCAATAAATCGATCAATACAATAATAAAGATCGGAAGTACTTTCTGAAATTCCAATCTATCCGAATTTATCATATCTGTGGTCATTATCACACAAAATATTTACCGATAACTTTTCCTTTCAGACACCACCCCCGGATTTTCTCCATCCTGTAAACGTTTGTCAAGGTTAAAATCACTTATAATCAAGCCATCTCAATTAACTGCGATGCGCTTTTCGTAAACCGGGTCAATAAAAATGAGGGGATTCTTTAATTCCCACACAGGCGCGACTGTACAGGCGCTGCTGGTCACTTTTCTGTGGTCAACCTCCTGGGTTTTGATAAAGCTGGGCCTTATCGAAATACCAGCATTGACATTCGCCGGGTTGAGGTACGGGATTGCATTCCTTTGCCTGTTAGTCTATATGCTTGCTGCCCGCCAGACCAGTCCGGTAAAATCACTAACCATAAGGCAGTGGGGGCTGCTGTTCCTGTTTGGAATCACATTTTTCGCCATTGTGCAGGGGGTCCAGTTCTTCGGACTGGCATACCTGCCGGCTGCGACCATCAGCCTGATCCTGAATTTTACATCGCTTATGGTCGCATTGATGGGCCTTCTCTGGCTGTCTGAACAACCAGGATGGTTGGGTTGGCTTGGAATCGTCCTGTCCGTCAGCGGCGCGCTGGTTTACTTCTACCCGGTTGGTTTTCCGGCTTCCCAGCTTATGGCTCTTTTGATTGTCGTTTTCGGCATGTTCGTAAACGCCTTCTCAGGGGTGCTGGGGCGCTACATCAATCACAACGAAGGTATTCCAGCTCTAACCGTGACCACCGTCAGCATGGGAGTCGGCAGCGCACTTCTGCTGGCAGGGGGAATCGTCCTGCAGGGTATGCCGCACATATCAACTAGAGGCTGGCTGATCATCGGCTGGCTGGCGGTTGTGAACACCGCTTTTGCGTTCACCCTCTGGAATTTTACCCTGCGCACCCTGGAAGCGATGGAATCAAGCGTTATTAACAGCAGCATGCTGATCCAGGTCGCCCTGCTTGCCTGGATATTCCTTGGGGAGAGCCTGAGTGTAAAAGAATGGATTGGTTTATTGCTGGCGGGGTTTGGCGTCCTTCTCGTACAGCTGAGGAGCACCAGGAAGTGAGACCCGTGCGATCTGTGTTAAAATCCACCAATCTGGGCTGGGCGGCATTTTTTTACCTGCCAACTATCCGGGCAAATTATGATGCATAACCAGCAAAGGTCGCTGAACAGAGTCTCCCTGGTAATTCTGATGCTTCTTCTGGCTGCCGCTGCCGTCTGGGGATGCGGTCAAAAGAAGCCGGAAAATGAACTGGAAGAGATATGGAAGGACGGAGTGATGAAAGTCGGCTTTTCAACGGATTATCCGTTGGAAAATACACCTGGCACAGGCGCGCAGATAACCGGTTTCGAAATGGATATGTTCGAGGAGATCGCAAAACGGATGGGGGTCAGGATTGAATTTATTGAAATGCCAGCAGACAGTTTGATCCCGGCGGTTAACAACAGCGAGGTGGATGTCGCCGCGGGAACGTTTCAAAACGTCCAGCAGGTAGACCATACGGTTGACTTCGCGGACCCGTATTTTAAAGCCAGCCTCCTCCCTGGAGAGTTGCCAAACAACCCGGATAAAGGACAGGATTGGTCAGTCCAGATCTACGCTATCCTTCCCGGTGGAGCAAAAGAAATGAGGCTCAAGTTAAACGAGGTGATGGGAGGTATGATAGAGGAAGGGTTTATTGACAGGCTTGCAGAGAAACATAATTTAGCCATCAGAACGGAATATTTGAATTAATCGTATTTATGCAAGACACATCAACCGCCGGCGGTTATCACCACCGCCTTTAAGGGCGCATAAAAAGGAGGTCACCAGGAATGAAGTACATTGAACCCGGGTTGAAGGATGTTTACCTTGCTCGCAAGAATATCAAAGCCTTTGTCTGGCGAACTCCTTTAATCCAATCGCCCTGGTTAAGCGAATACGCCGGTTCAAATGTGCATCTGAAACTGGAGTCTCTCCAGAATACCGGTTCCTTCAAACTTAGGGGAGCCACAAACAAACTCTCCACCCTCACCCCGCAGGAGAAGTCGCGCGGTGTCATAACCGTTTCTTCTGGCAACCACGGGCGAGCGGTCTCATACATTTCGAAAAAACTGGGCATAAAGCCCCTTATTTGTGTCTCAAAAGCGGTACCCCGGAACAAGGTTGACGCCATACGCGATCTGGATGCGGAGATCGTTATTACCGGAAATACCTATGACGAAGCCACAGAAGACGCCCTGGTCTTGGAAAAAGAGCGCGGGCTGACGATGGTGCACCCTTTTGACGATTTTGACATCATCGCCGGACAGGGCACAATCGGTTTAGAGCTGATTGAAGACCTGCCGGAGATTGACACTGTACTCGTACCGCTTTCAGGTGGCGGCCTGCTTTCCGGAATCGCTATGACGCTTAAATCTATCAAGCCTTTCGTGTATGTTGTGGGTGTCACAATGGATCAGGGTGCAGCGGTGCATGAGAGTCTCAAAGCTGGGAGAATAATCGCGGTCGAAGAGAAACCCACCCTTGCCGACGCCCTCGCTGGCGGTTTGGGGGACAATAACATTTACACCTTTAGGATGATCCAGAAATATGTGGATGAGACTGTACTGGTAACTGAAGACGAGATCGCCGAAGCGATGTTGTTCTTGCTCGACAAGCATAACCTGGTGGTGGAAGGCGCCGGCGCAGTTGGGATCGCAGCTTTGAAACACAACAAGATCGGAAAAAAAGGGGGAAATATCGCAGTCGTGATCACCGGAAGCAACCTGGATTTAAGTATTCTTGAGGGCTTATTGAGGAACCGACCACTGGAACGGGCAGAGGAATAAATAAGCAAACGAGGTGAGAAAATGCGGGTAAAAATCCTTAACGAGGCTGAGATCCGTAGCTGCGTCGGAATGAACGCAGAAGCCCTAGAGATTGTATCGGAGGGGTTTGCTAAACTGGCATTGGAGCAGGTTACTGTCCCGCCTATCATGCGCATTGACGTACATGACAACAACGGCGAGGTGGATATAAAAACCGCCTACATCCACGGGCTGGAAAATTTCGCCATAAAGATCGCCTCCGGCTTTCTGGACAACCGCGCCCTTGGGCTGCCGACCGGCAGCGGGATGATGGTGCTTATAAGCGCGAAAACAGGCAGACCTGAAGCAGTGCTGCTTGACAACGGCTACCTGACTGATGTGCGAACGGGGATCGCCGGGGCAATCGCTGCAAAGCACCTGGTACCTAAAAACATCCGGACAGCCGGGGTGATTGGATCGGGAATGCAGGCCCGCTATCAGATTCGAGGTTTAAAACTGGTGCGACAGTTCCGGGAGGTGCTCGTGTTTGGGATTCAAAAAGAGCAGGTTGGCCAGTATGTGCAGGAGATGACGCAGGAACTCGGCGTTCCGGTAAAGGCAGCCGAGAGCGCCGAGCAGGTAGTCCGCGAGAGTGATATGGTCGTCACCACCACCCCTTCCCGCGATCCCTTCCTGAAGGCGGAATGGCTGCATCCCGGGCTGCACATCACCTGCATGGGTTCGGACGCTGAGCACAAGCAGGAGCTTTACCCGGAAGTCTTTGCAAAAGCTGATCTGATCGCTTGCGACCGTGTCTCCCAGGTATTCCGGCTGGGAGAGCTGCACCACGCTCTCGAGGCAGGTGTGGTGACGGACCGGACTTCTGTGATTGAACTGGGAGAGATCATCACAGGAAAAGTTTCCGGGCGCACGGACGACCAGCAAATCACCATCTGCGACCTGACGGGGGTCGGGGTGCAGGACACCCAGATCGCCCGCCTCGCATTTAAAAAGGCAGCCAAATTGGGGCTGGGCCTTGAGATAGACGATTAACCAAGGTTTTTTTAATTTTATATTAGGAGACTGAATTATGCGCGAGAATTTTTATCCATTCCAGCTTGAACGGATTATGTCCAAATGGGAAAATGTTGTCCAGTACAATCTCTCTGAAAGCGGAGTCCACCCGCTCTCGCTGGTTGAACTGGCTGAAGATAACCCGGATTTTATCGAAGGACTGATAAAAACCTCCCTGAATTACGCCCAGGCAAACGGGATCGAGGAACTGCGCCAGAACATTTCCAATCTTTATCCTGGATCGACCTCTGAAAACGTGATCGTGACAACAGGCGCGGCGCAGGCTAATTTTACAGCCATTCTGACCACACTCGACCCAGGGGATGAAATTGTGGTCATGCTGCCCAACTACATGCAGATCTACGGAATCGCCAGGAATTACCGCCTGGATGTAAAGACGTTTTCCCTGCGGGAAGAATTGAAGTGGTCGGTCGATCCCGACGAAATCAAGGCTTCTGTCTCGGATAAAACCCGCCTGATCGCGGTCTGCAACCCGAACAACCCAACCGGGCATATCATGACCGGCGAGGAGATGGATGCAGTTATTGAAGCCGCCCGGCGTTCCGGTGCATGGCTGCTGGCGGATGAGGTTTATGCAGGCGCCGAGCACAGGCGTGAGGAACAAACCCCCTCATTCTGGGGGCGCTACGAGCGCGTCATTGCGGTTAACAGCCTTTCGAAAGCCTATGCTCTACCGGGTTTACGGATTGGGTGGGTGGTCTCGCCTCCTGAACTTGTTGAGGAGATCTGGGCTCGCCAGGACTACATCACAATCTCCAATACAATCCTGGCGAACAAAATCGCCGCCTATGCACTTTCACCGGAAATCAGGCCGAAGCTGATTGAAAGGACCCGCCAGTATGTTCGCAATGGATACCAGAACCTGGAACGCTGGATCAATGCACACCCGGATCAGCTTTCCGTTATCCCGCCTGAGGCAGCCGCGATTGCTTTCGTGCGCTATGAGGCGGATATTAATTCTTCCGAACTGGTGGACCGATTGGTGCGCGAACACGACACATACATCGTGCCGGGAGACCATTTCGGCCTTGACCGGCACCTGCGCATCAGCTACGGGCTTGCCGCAGATTATGTTAATGAAGGTCTGGCAAGGGTGTATAAAACTATCGAATCATTTAAGGAGTAGCAGGCAAGGCAAAGGTAGGCCCCGAACGAATTTGTGTTCCTTTCCAACCAACAGGTGACAATCATTAAGCGTATTTATGATTAATTGCGCTCTCCGCCTGATATATAATTAATTCAAGCGCACGCTTAAAAGGATTGCCTGATCTGCCTGATAAATCTTCCCGGCACCTTCAATTTTGAATTTGCCTGCTCCGCAGCATGAAAGCCAAACTTCCACCCAATCCCATCAAAGCTTCCACCCGCGAATTTATCCGCGAGGCGAGGCAAACCAAGGATTATTCACTGTTCGATTTTGTACACGGGTATGTCTATGCCCGCTGGCCTTATCTGTACATCGGAATCGGCACCGGAGAGCACCGCACCGCCAGGATCCTGAAACCGGTATTCAGCCGCATCAGCAGGTGGTTGGATACTCTCCGAGCTGGAAATAGCAGTGACGGGCAAAGACCAGATTCCGCAGCCGGCCAGACTGGAGACAGAGTTACCTTTGCGGACACATATCACGGCAAGGTCGTTCCGCTCGCATCGGCTCGAAAACTGGTCACGGTCAATGAGGAGATCGAACTGCCAGATCTCGAAAAAGTACTGCCGTACAAGCGCGCCAGGGATATCATCCTGCGCAACCCGGATCACATCGCTGTCCTGGAATGCCCTTGCAGGAGTTCACGCCAGCAACCCTGCCTTCCGCTGGACGTGTGCCTGATCGTAGGGGAGCCTTTCGCCAGTTTTGTGATCGAGCACCATCCTAAGAAAGCCCGGATGATATCACAGGCGGAAGCTGTTGATATTCTTGAAGCGGAAAACCAGCGCGGCCATGTCCACCATGCCTTTTTCAAGGATGCCATGCTGGGCCGCTTCTACGCGATATGCAACTGCTGTTCATGCTGCTGCGGCGCCATGCAAGCTCACCGCAACGGCACCCCCATGCTGGCTTCTTCTGGCTATGTCTCGCAGGTCGACCCCGATTTATGCGCCGGATGCAGCGACTGCACCCAGTACTGCCAATTTGGCGCCATTACTGTTGTTAGCTCCTGTGCGATCATTGACCAGGATATCTGCATGGGATGCGGCGTCTGCGTCGAGCTGTGCCCGAATGGAGCGGTTTCCCTGGTTCGCGACAGTTCAAGGGGTGAACCGCTCGAGATTTTTGACCTGATGGAAGAAGCCGCTTCCGGCTAGTTCCATGATTTGATAATTATTTCGAGAAAACTTTTCGCTATCCATGAACAGCAAAGAGCGGTTCCTAGAAACCATTCGCTACGGTAAACCCGACCGCCCCCCGCTGCTGGAAGAAGGCATCCGCGACGAAGTCATTCAGATCTGGCGGACCGAAGCACATCTCCCAGATAGTTTCGTACCTGAAAGTTTTTTCAGATTTGATAAGCGCGAAGAGATCCCGCTGGAACTGGAGCCCGGCGTTAACCTGGCCGCTTTAGCCGGTAAGAGGCACCGCTTTGATACTCTGCGGAGCCTGCTGGATCCGGATGACCCAAAACGGTTCCCGGAGAGATGGGAAGAGAAATTGGAATCCTGGGAATCTCGCGATTTTATCCTCATGCTGCGGGTTCACCCAGGTTTCTTCCTTTCTCTGGGCGTGGAGGACTGGCTTTCGTTCAGCGATATCACCTTTCTGTTGAAGGACGATCCGGAATTTGTCCGCCGGGCGCTGGTCATGCACGGTGAATTTGCTGCCCGTGCAGCCGAAAAAATCCTCCGCAAGGTGGATATAGACGCCGCCATTTTCAGCGAGCCGGTTGGCTGCAACTTCGGACCGCTCATTTCTCCCCAGATGTACCGCGAGTTTATGCTGCCTGCATTTAAACCTTTAATGGATACCCTGGAAACTTACGGGGTCGAAACGATCATTTTCCGGACCTATGCCAATATCAGGGTTCTGCTACCCTTGATGCTTGAAGCCGGGATGACATGCCTATGGGCTGTCGAACGGGATATGGAGGATATGGATTATCTCGATATCCGGCGTGAAATTGGAAGGGAACTGCGTCTGATTGGCGGTATTGACCGGGATGTTCTGCGGATGGGGAAGGAACAAATCCGAAAAGAGCTAAACGCCCGTGTTCCGCCGTTACTGGAAGGCGGTGGTTACCTCCCAATGCTGGATGGACGCATCCGGGAGGATATCCCTTTCGATAATTACTACTATTACCGCCGCTATCTTGGGGAACTTACCGGTCTCCCTCTGCCGGAGAGTATCCCCTTGTCAGGATAAACGAACTCTATCCAGAGAAAATTTATAAAAATCAACTCTATAAGAGTCAGCACTGTCAACATCCCCACCATAAAGAGCTACCATGTCTCAGTGCTGGGGACCATAAATTCCACTGCATCCGTCATCAATGATATTCAAACTGACCAGGAATACACCGGAATCGGCGAGACTGACCCGGCGTTGATGTTCACCGGAGAGAGCCAGCAGACCGTCCTGACAGTTCTCAAATACCAACTAGGACCGTGGGTTGACCTGGAACGCCTTGCGATCGTCCAAGCGTGCAATCTGGATATGATCCCGATCTACCAGTTTCTGTTACACGCATACCCGCCTTTTTACGGCGCGAGCGTGACCAACACTTATGAATGGTTCCGCTTTCGCATGCGGTCCAACTCAGTTCGGGTCCACCTGAAAACCGATCCGGGACCAACAACCTTCGACGTGCGCCTGCTTGAAGAGGACGTTCCTTACTTCATGGTCCCGCTGGAAGGGTTGAGGCGTTTGCTTAAGATTCGCACTCCGACCATATCTAAGTTCATATACGAGGCGAACCAGATCCTCGGATAGGATTGCTGGGCGCCCGCTCGCCCCGTCGAGAAAATGATCGGGGAAGTTAAAGCCTCTCTGAACAACATGGGGGTTCGGTTGAACCGTTGACATATCGATGATCATCGATTAGAATACGTATCGAAGGATATCGATATGTCCGCTGTGGAAAAACAGACCTCCCCTATCGACTTTGCCAGGGCGCTGGCGGACCCCACCCGCCAGAAGATCATGAAACTCATCTGCTGCAAATGGTTAACCGTGAGCGAAATTGAAGAGGCTGTCGATGTCAGGCAGCCGACTGTTTCTCACCATCTGGCTGTCCTGCGTGATGCCGGGTTGGTTCACCTTCGCAGCGAGGGAAAACACACTTATTACAGCCTAAACCAGTCCCGGGTTGCAGTATGCTGCGGGAACCTGATTCAGGCGCTGGCGCCGGAGACAGAAAGCGCGAGTTTACTGCAGGATATCTCAAAAATGTGAACTTTTTTTTACCCAAACCTATAGACGGTTATCGATGCGATTGAATAAATTTGTCCAATTGGAGACATAGAATGGAATCAAAAATAAAATATGGAAAAACTGCCTCGGCTGGAAAGAAAACATCAGGCAGCTGCGCGGACATGAATAGAGAAACAATGTTGGACAATCCGGATGAAATCCGGGTTGCAATTCGGGGATTCTATGCCCAGCGCGCTCTTTCAAATATTTCCTGCTGCGGCGACGGTCAGGCAAACCAGCTTTACCCGGCGGACATGCTATCGACACTGTCTGAAGATACCAGCAGCTTTTCGCTCGGCTGCGGGGACCCGATCACTGTAGCCCGGCTAGAGACAGGGGAAACCGTCCTTGACCTCGGCTCAGGCGGCGGGCTGGACTGCTTTCTTGCCGCCAAACAGGTCGGAACTGGGGGTTATGTGATTGGCGTAGACATGACTTCCGAGATGCTCGAGCGCGCCTGCACCGCAGCCGAAGAGATGGGAATTACCAACGTCGAATTCCGCCAGGGTTATCTGGAAGATTTACCGGTAAAAAATGGCAGCATTGATGTCGTGATCTCCAACTGCGTGATAAATCTTTCGCCGGACAAGCCAAAAGTGTTCGCTGAGATATTCCGGGTGCTTAAACCGGGTGGGCGTATCTCCATCTCGGATATTGTCACAACTAGGGAATTACCGCCGGAAATCAAATACGACTTGGCAGCCTGGGGAGCCTGCATCTCAGGGGCTCTGCATATGGAAGAATACACTGGTGGATTGACTTCAGCCGGTTTTACGGACATAAAACTTACACCCAGAGACGGAGCTGGCTTAAGGCACAACAAGATCCCCCAGGGGATTCTGTTCTCCGTCAGTATACTTGCCTTAAAACCGGAATAACTAAAACAACCCCCCTTCGTTCAGCCTGCTGCAGTAGCCGAGCAGCCAGCGGTCCGACAATCCGAAAATGGATGTTGCCCGCATTATCTCCCGAACATCCCTCCGGCTGATCTTGACCTGTCCCCGGATCACTTCTGGATTATCCCTGCTTATCGCCAGGGTTTTCAAAGCGAAGCACAGCGGCCAGATATTTGCCATCCGAGCCCGGTATAGGTAAAACGGGAACGCTGCTATATAAATCAACCCGTGGTTTAAATGCCCTTGAGCTTTTTGTATCAGCAGGTTTAAAGCCTGCAAAGCCTCCCGCTCGAATTCTCTTTCAAAGAACTGCTGGCGGTTGATCCCGACACTTGTTAGGAGTTCCAGTGGAAAGAATACCCACCCCCTATCCTGGTCTTTGCGCAAGCCCCGGATGACATTCACAGTCTGCAATCCCAATCCCACCTGGCGCGATATGGGAAGCATAGCCTCTTTCTTCTCCCGTAATTGGGGATAATACCAGGTATAAATATCGGTCATCAAATATCCCACCCTGCCTGCAACCTGGTGCATATAATCATCCAGTTCATCCACCGTATCTATATACGGTCCCTGGCGCTGCCAGCGAGCCATCCCCAAAGTGGAGCGCCCACATCGCGCCCTGATAAATTCCCCAAGCTCAGACGGCATGCTATCAAGCGTTTTTATCAAACTCTCGGCGTGTTGTGCGACATAAACCTCCGGATCATTACTATCAAGGTCAGATATTTTCGATACAAATAATCCCGCAGGCTCGCGTCCCAAAAGCACCCGTTCCCAGATTTCCAGCAAATTTACCTTGCGCTCAGCGCCCATACCAGGATGATCCTCCAGGCAGTCGGAAACCCGGAAAAGCAAATACGCCAGACCGACCGCTTCCCGCAGGGTTCGGGGCAGTGTCTTGATCGACAGCGCAAATGTCCGGCTGACCATCTCAACCATCCGGTCACTGCTGTTCGTATTTACAAATTCAAGCGCTCTATTTTGCACAACGATCAATTTTACCGCGTGATTTAATCCGGATTGAATTTAAAAACCACTTATGCCTGACACGGAATTTTAGGTCCGCACTTAAACGAAAAAGGCGGGTTTAAGCCCGCCTGATCAGTTTTGACAGTAATTCAGTTATTCCAGATAGTTTATGACAGGGTATTGATATTGTTCAGCTCCTCAAAAGCCCGTAAAAGACGCTCTTTAAAACTCAGTTCGCCGCGCCGCAGCCAAGCCCTCGGGTCGTAATACTTTTTATTGGGCTTATCGGGTCCCTCAGGGTTGCCAAGCTGACCCTGAAGATATCCTTCGAATTCCTTATAATAATCATGAACACCGTCCCAGAATGCCCACTGCAAATCAGTATCGATGTTAAATTTGATCACGCCGTATGAGATCGCTTCGCTGATCTCTTCAGGCGAGGAGCCTGAACCGCCGTGGAACACAAAGAAAACCGGCTTCTCCGCGGTTCCGAATTTCTCTTGGACATAAATCTGTGAGTCTTGCAGGATTTTCGGGCGCAGCTGGACATTGCCCGGCTTGTACACGCCGTGCACATTGCCAAACGAGGCAGCAATCGTAAAGCGGTCGCTGACCTTTTTTAATTCCTCGTATGCATAAGCCACATCTTCCGGCTGGGTGTAAAGGCGCGATTGTTCAACGTCCGAATGATCGATCCCGTCCTCCTCGCCGCCGGTGATCCCCAGTTCAATTTCGAGGGTCATGCCCATTTTGCTCATCCGGTCCAGATAGCGCTTGCTGATTTCGATATTCTCCCTGATCGGTTCAATCGACAGATCAAGCATGTGAGAACTGTACAGGGGCACACCGTTGACCTTGAAATATTCTTCCCCCGAATCCAGCAACCCATCGATCCAGGGCAGATTTTTCTTGGGGCAGTGATCCGTGTGCAGGATAACGCGTGTCCCATATTTTGACGCCACATTATGTACATGCAGCGCTCCGGATACGCCGCCGGTGATCGCGGCGCGCTGATCTGTATTGTCCAGCCCTTTCCCGGCGAAGAACACACAGCCCCCGCTGGAAAACTGGATGATGACCGGGCTGTTTATTTCAGCAGCGGATTCAAGCACCGCGTTTACGCTGTCCGTACCAACCACATTGGCAGCTGGAAGCGCATACTGGTTCGCTTTCGCGTCTTCAAACACCTTCTGCACATCATCGCCGGTAACCACACCAGCTGGTATGTCTTTTATCTTTCCTGACATGATTAATAAACCTTCCTTTCAATATTAATTATTCCAAACCATTAATTCTAACCGATATTTATAAATCGCTTTATGGAAAATCGAACTAGTTTTTTTAGATTAATCCGGCAGTGTTTTTATTGTTTTTTATAGATCCCCCTGGCTCATATTGAGCAAAACAACCAGGTACTTTTCAAGATTCGTGAACGAATAGTGTTTGCGGGCGATTTCGTAGTTCTGGTTGCATAACTCGGCAGTAAGTTCCGGGTTTAAGAGCAGGCGGCGTGTTTTTTCCACCGTCTCCTGAGTGATGAAATTGTCAAATTCTACCACCTCGAAACCCTTTGGCTTGATATCGATGCGGTAGATTTCATAAGTGCTCATCACGATTGGTCTGCGGAAGTAAACTGCCTCCAGGAAGGCGTTGCCGAATCCTTCAATTGTTGAAGGGTATGTGACCAGGTCCGAATGCAGATAAGCATCGCCGAGGCTGTAAATCTTGCTGCCGTCCCCTTTTTTACTCCGGGTCATGGCAAAGTGGTCCGCCGCGAATCGGACATCCACGCTCAGAGTTTCGCAAAGTTCGTGCAGGTAATTCTCATAATCCAATCCCTCGTCTCTGCCCCCGTGCGAGATCAGTACTGTTACTGGCAGATCAATCCTTTTTGCCAGGCTAATCGCCAGTTCAATTCTTTTACGGGGAACAATCCGGGTAGGCTGGAGCAGCAGGTAATTTCCGGATCCAATCTGAAGTGACTCGCGCATATCATCCCCATATCCATCCGGTTCCGGTGGCGATGAGTCGAAATCCATTACATTCGGCACAACCAGTGAACTCGCGCCTTTCCTCATCGCTAGCTGGCGCCGGGAATGCGAATTGATCGTCACGTGAATCATCGAACTCAGTGTCGCAGGGAAGGCTGCATTCAGATAATCATCCGCCGAGCTGATTGAAAATCGGGAGCGCTCCCAGGCAAAATCATGATGGTGCCCGATAGTTGGCATACCGGTTTCCGCAACCAGTTCGGTCAATGCCAGACCGAGCGGAACATTCATCGGGATCGACAGCGCGTTTTCGATTATCAAGACATTGATGCTGAAGCGCTTAACATACTTATACAGGTGTCTCTTAAGATGTTTCTTTAACTTTTCAATCTTTTCGGAGGTTTCCTGTGAACGGATGTAGTTATCAAACAGGTCTCCGTTTAATTTTGAAATCTCGGGATGTGCAAAGTGGGCTTCCGGGACAACATAAGATCGTTCCTGCGGCCATTCCGATTCGCCCGCGAAGAAAAAACATTTCTGATCCAGTCTGTTGAGCACATCAACCCATTTTCTGACCTCAAGGGATACACCGTCAGTGCCCGCCAGCCGGGTGGAAACAAAACCAACCCTGTTCATTTACCCTTCTTTTTCCCTTTTTTCTTTTTGCCGGATTTCGATTTATCCTTTTTCTTCTTCTTTTTCTTGCCTTTATTCGATTTCTCAGATTTTTTCTTTTTACTTTTATTCTTGATCTTTGCCGCTTCCACAGATTCGGCAAAGTCAGGTTGGGGTTCAACCACCCCGCTTTCAACCTGTTCGCCTGCAGCGATATCGCTTTCACCCGTCTCCTGAAACGCTGTCTTTGAAGCCGGGACCCAGTCACCTGCCGCGCCGCCCGGGAACATATCAAGCCTCTGCATTAAATATTTATCGCGCCGGTAACGCGCCTGGCGGGCAGTTAATCCCGACGCCCTGCCAGCCTCCCCATAGGAAGCCCCTCTATTCAGCAGCAGTATGGCCTTCGCCCAGCCGTTGTATGGAAATTCTCCTTCAGCAAGCTCTTCCAACCTGCGAACCTCAAATTCATTTAGAAAATCCACCACCATGATTACCTCCTTCTCCTCTCGGAAGCCAATCAATCTCAGTTCAGATCAGCCCATCGTCGCCACCATAATTGCTTTGATGGTGTGCATTCGGTTTTCTGCCTGGTCAAATACAATCGAGCGGGTCGACTCAAATACCTCTTCGGTCACCTCCATGCTCTCCAGGCCAAACTTCTGGTAGATTTCTTCACCGATTTTTGTGTCCCGGTTGTGGAATGCCGGCAGGCAGTGCATGAATTTGACCTTAGAGTTTCCTGTGCGGTCCACAATTTCCTGGTTGATCTGGTACGGCTTTAGTAGAGGGATGCGTTCAGCCCAGACCGATTCGGGTTCACCCATTGAAACCCAGACATCCGTGTGCAGGAAATCCACACCTGCAGCTCCTTCCCCAGGATCATCGGTTATTGTCAGCCTAGCTCCGGTCTCCGCCGCGATTGACCTGCATTCCGCGACCAGAAGATCTTCCGGCCAGAGTGAGCGCGGCGCGGCCAGGCGCACATCCATGCCAAGCTTGCAGCCTCCGACCATGAGCGAATTTCCCATATTGCTGCGCGCGTCGCCCATATAACAGTATCCGATATCCTCAAGACGCTTATCGCTGTGCTCCATCATGGTCATCACATCAGCTAGGATCTGGGTAGGGTGAAATTCATCCGTTAAACCATTCCAGACTGGCACCCCCGCAAATTTTGCCAGATCTTCAACCGTCGCCTGGGCGAACCCGCGGTATTCAATGCCATCATACAGCCTTCCGAGCACCCGGGCAGTGTCCTTCATCGTCTCCTTGTGCCCGATTTGCGACCCGCTTGGACCCAAGTATGTGACATGCGCGCCTTGGTCGTACGCGGCAACCTCAAATGAGGTGCGCGTCCTTGTGGACGATTTTTCAAAAATGAGGGCGATATTCTTCCCGGTCAGGCGGGGCTGTTCATAACCGCCGTACCGAGCGGCTTTCAGATCGCTAGACAGCTTTAACAGGAATTTGATCTCTTCCGGTTCAAAATCGAGCAGTTTTACAAAACTGCGGTTGCGCAGGTTCACTGCCATACTTGACCTCCCGTCTTTAATTAATATCGACAGCGATTTAGTATATCACTATGGACATTTATCCGATTTAAAAGGGGCTTTCTAAAAAATTAGGAGAATTTCATTCTGAACGAAGTGAAGAATCTCTGCTTTAGTCTAGGAGACCCTTCGTTTTACCACAGGTATGCATCGCGAGCCTTCGGCATGCTGAGCGATACTCGGGTGATAACCTTTTTAGACCGCCTCTTTTTCTGTGAAAACCGAAAGGATATTCGAGTTACCAGGGCGGGTTGCTGAAAAACATATATGCAACCACCACGCATGAGAGCATGCAGCCCAATAAGATTACCGCCACAGCGATAATAGATATAATCGCCACCAGGTTTGCGCCCGGATCCTGTCTGAGTTCTGGTTCAAACCGGTCTGCTTTTGGCAATTCACTGCTCTTCTCGTCACTCATCTTTTGCCTCCAGAATAATTTCTGCAATGGGAAATTAACATCCTTTTTATTCAATTATTATACTCATTCTAGGTATCGACTCTGTTCCCCTCCCTGAAATTGGGGCAGCGACTTTGATACAGATTCAATCCAAGAAATACAATCAGCCCAATTACCGTGTAAACGAACAACAGAACAACCAGCGCGACCGGATCTGTTAAGCCCATCAATTTACCGGCAAGCCAGGGTGTGACAATCGCGCCGGCACTGCCAAACACCCATAAAATGCCGGTTATCCTTCCATGAATTGGCAAACTCCGCTCAGCATAAGAAAGGGTGACCGGGGATAATGATGAGAAGAAAAGGCCTAATCCAAGCGTTCCAATGAAATCAACAACGAAGGAACCAGGATTCAGAAGGATTACCGCAAGGAAAAAGGCTACCCCACTCATGCTGACCCAAATAATCGCCCTTTGTTTAATTCGGATTGTCACTGGTATCATCGCAAGCCTGCCAAGCGTTACGGCAAGCCAGAATCCCGAAGTGAGATATGCTGCAAGGCTGCTGTTTCCGCCCTCCGTCGCCAATACATAACTGTATATCCAACCTCCAAAACTGACCTCAATGCTTACAAAAATGAACAGCATCACCCCGAACAGCGCCACGAGCCGGAAATTCACGGTTCCATCTCCCAGCAGGGCATCCACCTCCGGGATTCCAGGCGATTGTCTGGCAAGCAGCCAGATAACTACCAGGAGGATTGAAATTGCCAAGATCCAGTACGCCCAGCCAAAATACAATTCCTTTCGCAGCACAAGTTCCAGCATAAGCGGCGCAAGGATCCCGCCCAACCCTGAGAAGAAGAACATCCCATTAATAAACGGTCCAGACCTTTCTTTAAATCTCCACATCACTAGGGTGTTCCCGCCCAAATCCGACCCGCCCAAACCCATCCCGGTCAGAAACATCAATACCGCCAGGATAATTGTTGTTGCAGAGAAAGGCATAAAAACTGCTGCCAACCCAATCATAGCCATCAAACCTGCCATAAGCAAGTGCCCAGGATAGCGGTCGTACAGGCGACCCGCTATAAATGCGCCCAGGAGATAACCAAACGACCTTGTTGAAAATAGGTAACCCAGGCTTGTGACTTCAACACCCGTCATTTCCGCCAGGTAAGGCATTGATGCCCCAATCAGGGCGATCGTCACCCCAAGTAAAAAGTAGACCGTAAAATATACACTGGAGCTTCGGATTGATTGTCGAATCTCGGTCATAGGATCAGGTCAACCAGGTCAATGGAGGGCTGTAGAAGGGAGCTCGGATTTCATGAATAACCAGTCCAGTTGTTCAGATAAACGCGAAAGCGCAAGTGAATGCTGAGTTGCTTCGCTTCACATGCAATTAACTGATAACTTTCGGTTCCTCAGATGACTGAAATTGTAAACCAAAAAAGATATAATCTTTAAACACAAATTGAGTTTTGAAATTTATGGCTCTTTAAAGATACTTGAAATGATTAAGGGGCAATTTTGCGTAAACTGAGTTATGCAGTAACCACCCGGAATATCGTCCTGATCGCAGTGATCGCTGCCCTTTATACCGTTCTGACCATTGGGCTTGCGCCATTCAGTTATGGGCCGCTTCAATTCAGGGTCGCGGAGTTCCTGAAAGTCTTTGTCCTATACAACCCGTGGCTTTCGTTTGGGATCGGAATCGGCACTTTCTTCGCAAACCTGGCTAGCCCCTATGTCGGCCCGCTCGAATTATTCTGGATGCCGGCGACCGACATTGCCGGAGGGTTGCTTGCATGGGCGGTGTACAGGCTCATGAACTGGCGCTATCCATTTATGCCCATGTTTATCTATGCGTTCACCACATCACTGGCGGTTGGATTAATGTTATTTTTACTGGGGGGTGGGGTATTCCTCGCGGTTACCATCCCAATTTTTGTAAGCGAGGCCGTTATCTTAATCGCCGCGATTCCAATCGCAAATCTGATCACCCGACTAGTTGACCTGAGCTGATTTTATTCTGACATCAAGAGTGATCTATCCATCCTGTTATAATCTTCTTTCGGATAGACCAACATACTAAATCTATCTCAATCATAAATTAGGAGTGAAAAATGCCCCCACGCGGAAGAAGAGCAGTACGCAGAACAGCGCGCAGAACCACAAGGCGCACAGTCCGCCGGACCCACCGGCGGATAAGGCGGCGCAGGATTCTGATTGGCGGTTCAATCTTGCTTGTAGCAGGCGGAACCGCCGCTGCGGTCAAGATGTCGAAAAAAGACGCTGACCGGATCGAACAATCCACCGGTGTCCCACCCGAAGAGATGACCGAAGAGGAACTGACCCAGGCGATGCGCGATTTAGGGATTCAGTCTATCGAACTGACAGAAGAAGACCAAGCCCACATCCAGAAAGAGTCCGGCGACGCTGCTGCCTCTGAACCTCAATCCAGACCTCCTGCAGCCTCTGGCCCGGATGATGCTTACCTGGACGAGCTTGAGAAACTCGCCGACCTGCGTGACCGCGGGATTATCACCGAGGAGGATTTTGAGGCAAAGAAGAAAAAACTTCTGGGTATTTAATTACCGTAACATTACTGCAATTTAATCGCTATTAAACTCCCCCAGCACAATGCAGGCGTTCTGTCCGCCGAAACCGAATGAGTTGGACAGTGCCACCCGCACCGGCAGTTGGCGTGGTTTGTTGGGCACGTAATCCAGGTCGCATTCTGGATCTGGGTTCTCATAGTTCATTGTCCCGTGAATCTGGTTTTCCCGGATGCTGAGCACGCACACAATTGCCTCGAGCGCGCCGGCTGCGCCCAGCATATGCCCAACCATCGATTTGGTGGCGCTGATAGGGATTTTATAAGCCCTATCGCCAAACACAAGCTTGATTGCCTCCGTTTCCATAGCATCGCCGACCGGTGTAGAGGTGGCATGGGGGTTAATATAATCGACTTCTTCAGGCGAAATTCCAGCCGAAGATAACGCCTGTCGCATCGTATGCGCCTGGGAGGCAGGCGTCGGTTCTGTTTCATGGCGGGCGTCGCTCCCAATCGCGTAACCTAAAATCTCAGCGTAAATCCTAGCTTCCCGTGAGCGGGCATGCCCAAGGCTCTCCAGAATTAACATCGCCGACCCCTCCCCCGGAATCAAGCCGTCCCGGTCTTTATCAAATGGTCGGCTCACCTTGGAAGGATCATCGCAGCGCACGGACAACGCCCCAATGCCAGAGAAACCCGCCAGGGCGACCTCGCTCTTGATTGATTCGGTTCCACCTGCAACTGCGACGTCCACATATCCCAACCGGATAGCATCAGCTGCAGTTGCCAGCGACTGGGTTCCTGAGGCGCAGGCTGTCACAATGGTGGCGTTGTAACCCGAAAAGTTAAGCCGGCTTGCGACCGCAAATGCAGCCATATTGGGCCAGACTGAATTAAATTTGATTGGCGAGATGCGCTGGTTCGAAATAAGCTTTCGCATTGCCTGCTCTGTTTCCACGATGCTGCCCACGGCAGCCGTTCCCACCACAACCCCACTGCGGGTCGGTTCAAACTGGGTCTCGTCTAGCGA
The DNA here is from genome assembly GCA_046259385.1 of Anaerolineales bacterium. Taxonomy (GTDB): domain Bacteria; phylum Chloroflexota; class Anaerolineae; order Anaerolineales; family UBA4823; genus CAVWDI01. The sequence continues at coordinate 82,696 of JBJYWI010000083.1, read as the reverse complement.
GGCGTCCTCGAACGCCATTCGAGCAGCGGCAAGGGCATATTGGCTTGATTCTGTGATCCGGCGGGCAAGCTTATGATCCATATATTCCTTTGGATTAAAATCCCTGACGCCAGCTGAAAACTTGCAAGGATACTTGTCGGCATTCGGGATTTGGGTTGTCTCGCTTATCCCGCTTTTCCCTGCCAGCAAAGCTTCCCAGTTTTCCTGCAGGCTGTTGCCCAGGGGCGATACAACCCCCATCCCTGTGATAACAACCCTGCTGCCTTCCGGGCGACTCCCAGCAGCCGCGAGCGGCCGCCCGCATTGCATGCAGTAATTCGCTTCCGTTGGATTCATTGTCTGGCAGGCGCTGCACTGGATTTCCATGTATTACTCCTGATCTTATACCCAAAGTTCCGTGATTCTGGTTCGAGCCCGGCTGTTAACTTATGAATTTACCCTCATTTCTCGGGAAGATTATACCCTGCCAGCTATCCTTTCGGAAAGAGTCTGCTTTGCCGCCAGTAAAAAAAAGGTCGGGGCAAATTGGACCTTAACCACAACAACTAAGGAAATTAGATTATAAAGATAACGGGCTTTTTTTCATAAACAAACTAGTATTAATGCCCTCCATTATCTACTTTTTCACTTGATTAAATCTTCTCCCCATCCCCTCCAGTGAGCACCCGCAGATTGTTTTCAGCTGGTGGGAAGGGACATGGCCATATATCGTTGTAAGCACAGCAAGGGTTGCAAGCAAGATTAAAATTTTATCGGATTTTTCCTTGCGGCAGTAATTCGGGCTCAAGTTAGCGTCCTGTCGGATATGTCTCATGACCTGCAAGCGAGTCGACAAAAAGAAAAAACAGGAGCCGGATGTGCCAGCTCCTGTTCGTTTATAAATTAACTAAACGTGTTATTTCAACCTGAACGCCGCAATTATCGCCATCACACCGCCAACGATTGCGAAGATGCCCAGCACAAGCGGAAGGGACAGGCTCGCCAGAAATGCATTGCCCAGCAGGATGATGCCGAATATTATGCTCAGTACGCCAAGTATGCCTGCTCCCCAGCCTTCACCCTGGAATGCCTGGATCAGGCGCACAACACCAATGATCAAGCCCTCGATGCCGAGCACGATCACCGCAACCGCAGGCACCAGCAGGGAGCTCCACAACGGGTGGCGCATTATTACCAGACCGGCGATAATGCCCAGAACACCGATGAACAGTTTCCATCCCCAGGCGGTGCTGTCAATAAATATACTGATGATCGAGAAAATACCAGAGACAAACCAGTAAATTCCCAGGATCCATACCAGAACGGTGATCGTCATGCGCGGCTCGATCAGCAGCAGGATGCCGATGATAACCGCCGCTATGCCCTCCAGCAGCACGAGCCACCACGGGATCGTCCGGTCTCCTTCACCTTGTAATGCTTCAGCTGTAGTCATAATTCTCCTCGCTTTCTAAAAAATGATAATTTCCTGGATTATAAAAATATTCCAGTTTCAAACATCTATTATACGTAATCCGATTGGGTTGTCAAATAGCTTAAGCACAACCCGATTTTGGCTCTTACTTCCATGTCATCTTCACAATTATGCTTTTTTATTCTATTCTCTTATTCAATTCATCCCGCAGGGCTTTCTCTGTTTCCGGGGGCAGGGATGTGTGGTAAATATTGCCTTTGTAAGGACGCATGCTGGCAATTGCATAGTCCGGGTTTGTTTCGCGCACAATGAAGAAGACAGCGGAGGTGCCAGGTTTCAAATCGCCCGTTACATCATCGACAAATTTATTATCAATCTCTGAAGCTGCAAGTTTGCCCACCAGAGCTCCGCCCAAGGCGCCTAACAGCAATCCTGCCACAGGAAAGAAAATCCCGCTGATCAGCAATCCCAGGAACCCTCCGCCAATCGCGCCTACTTTTACACCGCGGTCCATTTAATTATGTACGTGTGCATTACCTTCCTGATCTTTTATAACAACTGCTGAATCATCCAGGCTTATATAGACCCCCTTCTGTCCTTTACGCAGCGATTCCCTTACTTTGCCAGCTTCTTCCATATTGTCAAAAGTAATCACGACCAAATTGGACATTGTCCTCCTCTTGATTTATTTAAAAATCCCTTTTTCCTCAGAGTACTTTCAATAGAAACCTCTTGTCTGGATCAATCAATCATCCACCAACAGCAGGGATAACACAAACGAAACTGCGCTCACGATCAACCCTCCCAAAAAGGCGGAGAAATAATCTTCTACCACAAATCCCACATTAAGAACATTGACTGCTATCCACGAAGAGATCCAGAGTGTCAGACCGTTGATGACCAGCAAAAACAGGCCCAGGGTCAGGACAATACAGCCACAGGACAGGCAGGATAAGATCGGGCGGATGATGGCGTTAACCAATCCGAGAACAATAGCCATCACACTGAAGGCGATCCACCCATCAGTGCCGACGACATATATCCCATCTAACAGCCATTCAGCGACGAATAACGCGATCACGATAATTACCCAGCGAATAACTATTCTCCCAATCATTTTTTTTACCTCAAAAGAATCCTTACAAAATTTTTCAATGATTAATGGTTATTTCCATGCAGGATACAAATCCTCGGAAGGATTATTGGAAAGGTTCAACGGCTGAGCGCTGCCCAGCAAGATTGCATAAATCTCCTGGATACCGTCCCGGTTGGTGGTAAAAGCAATCCAGTCGCCGTCCGGTCTCCAGGCAGGGTGCAGTTCGGCGGCTGGGCTCTGGCTCAGGTTCTGCGGGTTGCCGCCGTCGATATCCATCAAGTACACCTCCGGGTTGCCATCCCTTTCAGTTATAAAGGCGATCTGATTCCCTTGGGGCGACCCATTTGGGCTGTAATCTGCGGCTGGATTATTCGTCAGGCGAACCTGATCGGATCCATCCGGGTTCATCCTGTATATCTCCGGATTTCCGTCCCGCTCAGAAGTAAAAACGATCATATCATTGCTGAACAAAATCCCGCCGCTCTCAAACCAGTGCGGTTGGTATTCCTCCGAATCGGGAGAATTTGAGAGGTTATGGATCCCCGGGCCATCAACCTGGATAGAATAAATCTCCCGGTTCCCGTCCCTGTCGGTTGAAAAAGCGATCCAATTTCCATCGGGTGACCAGGCAGGGTGCAGATCGTCCCCAATCTCATTGTTTGTAATATTCTGGACATTACTCCCATCGGAGTTCATAACATAAATGTCAAAATTCCCGCTGCGGTCGGAAGCGAAGGCGATTTTGCTCCCATCCGGGGACCAGGCTGGTTGAGTATCCACTGCCGGCTCATTGGTCAGTCGTGCTACCTCCAAGCTCTGGGTATCGAGAATATAAATATCAGCATTTCCACCCCGGTTTGATTCGAAGGCGATTTTGCCCGCTCCAGGATTACCAACAGGTTCTGTAGGCTCACCGGTAGGCGGCACCGTCGGCGGAACCGGTGTCGAGCTTGGAGGTACTGCTGAAGCGGTCAGGGAAGGGTTGGAAGGGTCGCATGGATCGAGGTCCTCGCCGTCTATAATCCCATCAGCATCCGAATCAGGGTTCAGCGGGTCAGGACAGGGTAGGTTTTCCTCCCCGTCGATAAGCCGATCTCGATCGGTATCCGGATTCAGAGGATCCGTCCCCAGCTGGATTTCCGGCCCATCGAACAATTTATCTTCATCCGAATCTGGTTCAAGCGGATCAGTCCCGCGCTCTACCTCATCGCCATCACCAAGGCCATCGCTGTCCGAATCGGGGTTTAGCGGATCTGTGCCTCGCTCCACCTCATCGCCATCATTCAAGCGGTCGCCTTCGCTGTCCGGGCTCAGCGGGTCAGTCCCGCGCTGAATCTCATCGCCGTCTGAAAGCCTGTCCCCATCCGTATCCGGGTTCAAGGGGTCTGTTCCGTACTGTTTTACTTCAGGGCCATCCTGGAGTTGGTCACTATCTGAATCCGGGTTAGTCGGATCTGTTCCCCATTCGAGCTCCTCCCGGTTGGTTAACCCATCGCCATCGGTGTCCTCCTCCCCAATTATCGCCGCCGCGGTCTGGTTTGCTGCGGCTGTCTGGGTAGCCTGGACTGCTCCCGACCTGTCTGACTGGCGCTGGATCACCAGATAACCCAATATACAGGTCAATCCCACACAAAGCACAACCAGGATAGGAATCACCAGAAATGGAATTAATGCTTTCGCGCTGACTTCGCCTTTTCTGGTCTGCCTGCTGCCGTCCGAAGAAGCTACTGTCACGGAATATGGATAGATATGTTCACCGCCAAAGAGCGGGCGCCTTCTGGGTTGAGCCTGGAACTGGACCGCGCTGACCTGGCCAGGAGGTACACGCACATTCTGGGCCTCGGAAGGGGAAAATTCCAATTCCTGTTCATCCGCCTTGCACAGAACTGAAAAATTCTCCTGTATATTGCTCTGGTTTTCTATTATGACCTGGGCATTTTGGTTTGATTCAATCCGGACGGGGCGCAGTTCACTTCTGAACTGGGTGAAGGTCGCAACAGTCAGCACACACTCGACCTCTGCCTTCTGGTCGGGAGCCTGCTGGCTGGTTATAGCCAGGACCAGCGAATTTCTTCCCGCCCGGCTCTGGGCATGGCGCGGCGGCTGTATTTCCACAACCACTTCTTTTTGGTCGCCGGGCGCCAGATAGGTGATCGGCGAGGCGGTTGATACCCAGTTGACAGGAACGCCCTCGACAGACAGTTTAAAGTGATCCTCCGTTAAGCCCTGGTTCAGCAGCACAAGTGGGATCGATACCTTCTCGCCAGGCTGGACTGCATACTGTGTTCCAGCCATCAGTACTCCAATCCGGCCTGTCACCTCATAAGCCGCAATTGTTAACGTAGCTCCGATTTCAACAGCTTGATCTGGATCATCTTGTCCAGTAATCCTGATTGTGAATGGATATCTTCCGGCTCTTCCCGGCGGTGAGGGGGGAGCCTGGATTCTGAACGTAACCTCACCCTGTGCACCCTCAGCAAGTGTTATGGAGTGAGCAGGACCGCTTATCCACTCAACAGGGATGCCTTCAAGTTTGATTTTAAAAGTGTCTTCCAGAAATCCCTGGTTTCGCAGAACAAGTCGGATAGTGGTCTCGCCCCCAGGCGGGACTGTGTAGTGGGTTGATTCAACCAGCACGCTGATATCCCCGTGCACTTCATAGGCAGCGACAACCAGGCTAACCTGGGCAGTTGATTTAGTGTCTGGGTTTAACTGGCTTGAAATTTCGAAGTTCAGCGGATATCTTCCAACTTGACCCCTTGGAGCAGCAGGCGGTTGGACGGTTACCGCCACATCCTTCTGTTCACCCGGGTTAAACTGCATCACCGGCTGGGGAATATAAACCCAATCGGAAGGTATCCCAACTACCCTCAAGAGGAAGGATTCAACCCCATCCCCGCTGAATTTTATTTTTAACGGGATTGTTATGCTGCTTCCAGGGGCCACACTGTATGCATGCGGTTCAATAACAATATTGATTTTTCCCCAGTTGTTTTCAGGTTGCTCGTTGGCATGCTGGTTATTCATTTAATTATCCTTGCGGAGCGCGTATCGCGGCTTTTCAGCCTTCAATATCTGCCCCGGATTGGCTCTCATCACCACCAATTTCCCTGCCCTCATTTTGTACAGCAGGTGCATCTTCTGAATGCTTCGATGCAGATCCAGTATCCAGCAGGGATTCCGCATCCACATGGGATTCAGTATCCACA
>JBJYWI010000083.1:0-76880 GCA_046259385.1 Anaerolineales bacterium | reverse complement strand
TGCAGATCCAGTATCCAGCAGGGATTCCGCATCCACATGGGATTCAGTATCCACACGGGATTCAGTATCCACCCCGGGAATATGCTGAATCAGTTCCCCGGCTCTTTCTTTGATTTCCCCTATCTTGGTGCCTAATGAGATATCCATGTTGTCCGGCTCTGGCTTGGGGGGAGGAAACGGATCTTCTCCGATTACATGCCTGTAAAGATAGGAAAAAATCTCCCGGCTGGAGGCGATCACCGGGGCAGCCAGCAGCGCGCCCAGGATACCCCAGGTAGATGCGCCTATCAGAACTCCCAGTATCACTACCAGCGGGTGCAGCTTGACTGATTCGCTCATCACTCTTGGTACAACAACTGTATTTTCAAAAAAATTTACCACAACATAAAAACCAATAATAATCAGGGTAAAGATAAAATTGTTGACCGCCAGTGTATCAGAACCCTGCAGAAGGGCTACTATCACCGCCGGGATGGCTGCAAGGAGAGGGCCAAGGTTCGGGATGATTTCCAGCAAGCCCGCAATGATCCCGAGCGCAAAAGCACCTGGCAATCCTAGGATTGTTAATCCAAGCCAAACTAATATACCGATGACGACCATCAGAGTGACTTGTCCACGAAAAAACGAGTCCCACACTCCCCGCAGTCTATCCAGCAGTTGTTCAACTTCAACCCGGTAAGTTTTTGGAACAGAGCGGACAAACCCGCCTACAAGCCGGTCACCATCAACGCTTAGGTAAATTGAGGAGATAATTAAGAAAAGAAATGCAACAAACCCGGAAAAAACTGTTCCTACAAACTCAACTGCGAATCCATAGCTAAAAGCAAAAGCCTGCCCGATTGAGGGTATGATCGCCGTTAATGAAGGAAGTTCTGGCGTTACAATCGAATCCGCCCCTTCGATTACGTTCAAAATTGGATCAATCATGCTGTCCAGGATCAACCGCAAACCAAGCACCCTGAATCCATCTGCCTTTACCGCCCGCAATGATGTTTCAATCCACACCAAAACGTTGGTAAATAAGGTCTCATAGTCAAGATTTAAAAGGAAGTTGACTGCATTGATTATGGGAGGGATCAGGATCAGCGGGGCTAAGATAATTACAACTGCCACAAGTAGAAAAGTAACCAGGACTGAAAGTCCACGAGGAAACCGGAACCGTTCGCAAAGCCAATTGATTATCGGTGTTACAAGAAGTGCTATCAGCGAAGCGATAATCAGCATTGGAATAACTGGACTGCTCAGGTAAATAACCACTAAAGCAAATAAAAACAGTCCGATCGCAACAATATATCTGGTGGTAGTTTTCCATTCAGTTTTCATTTTGAACTTTTTTTTTAAATCGATAAGGTCTAAAGAGGCGACAGTAAACTCTATCTAATTTTACTCGACACCGGGAAGAATCAATCTCCAGGAGACAGTTCAATCGATTCTCCCGGTTCAAGGATGATTACCCTGACTTCTGGCGCCAGTTTTTCAGCAAAACTTGCAAAAAACCGGGGGGGGTCAGATAAAATCCTTGGCAGCAGCCATTTCAAACCAAAGGGGAGAAATGTGCCCCAATGGATTGGAATTGCAATATCCGGTTGCAGGAGCTGCAGCGCCTGGGCTGCCTGTTGCGGATCCATGTGGCCCAGACCGAGATTCGGGCCCCAGCCCCAAACAGGCAGCAGGGCAACCTTTAAATTCCTGGCTAAATCCGCCATCTCAGGAAACAACTCTGTGTCTCCTGCAAAATAAATCAGGCTTGATCCGCTTATTAAGTATCCAAGCGATTCGGCTTGCTGGCTATAGCGGTAGCGGGCGCCGTCATGCTTGGCCTGGGTTGCTGTTATCGTTATACAACCAATCTCAAGGTGTTCACCACAACTAATCTCGACCACATCCTGGACTCCCGCCTTTTCCAGCATCTGAGCTGTGCCGCGCGGAGAAATTAAATAATTTTTCCATTCCAATCTGCGCAGTGACGGAAAATCCAGATGATCCAAATGGGCATGTGAAATCAACACCGTTGAGAGGTCAGACAGCAGTTCAGGATCGACTTGAGGGTGATGGCGGTGGAGGTGCCAGACCCGGTTTCGCAACAGTGGATCTGTCAATATCCGTTCCCCATCCATTTCAATCAGGACAGAAGCGTGTCCAACAAATGTTATCCGAAGGTTTCCAGCCATACCAAAACTCAAGGGTGAAGTAATTTGTACATCTCGATTTATTTTTTATTTCTTAGATAAAAGTATTTGCAAGCTGCAGCGACGTTTCCAAGCCCCAAATCCGGAATGCCCGATCAATTACGAATAAATGTTGATTCAAGGTCTAGTTGTCATCCAAGAAAACGAACGATAACAAGAGTCGCCAGGCTTAAATAGATCAAATAGCCCATTGTGTCGCTAATTGTGGTGACCAGGATGGGTGATGCAAGCGCTGGATCGATTTTTATCGCCTGCATGATCAACGGCACTGCTGCACCGGCTAGACCGGCGGCGATCATATTTAGAAGTGTTGCCGCACCCACAACCAGCCCCAATGCTGGGATATCCTTCCAGACCAGGGCGATAACCCCAACCAGCAACCCGATTACGATTCCATTTGTCACGCCAATGGAAACCTCACGCACAAGCGCCTTGAGTCCCCGCCGCGGGCTAATTTCACCCAGAGCCAGGCCTCGCACAATCACCGTGAGGGTCTGGGTTCCAGCGCTGCCGCTCACCCCTGCTACGATGGGAAAAAACGCCGCTAGGATAGCGACTTGAGCGATTGTGCTTTCGAAAAGGCTCAGCACCGCTACGGATGCCATCGCTGTCCCAAGGTTCAACACCAGCCAGGGCAAGCGGGTTTTTAAAGCGCTCCTAACCGGCACATTCGCATCCTGTTCTTCGGGGATGCCCCCCAACCGGTAGATATCTTCTGTGGCCTCGTCTTCAAGGACATCCACTAGGTCATCATGCGTGATGATTCCCAGAAGATATTTGTTTTCATCCACGACTGGAAGGGCCAGCAAGTCGTAGCGCGCCATCAGGCGGGCAGCTTCTTCCTGGTCAGCATGAGCCGGTATAGAAATCACATCCGGATCCATTAATAGTGATATGCGAGTTCCGGGTTCCGCCACCAGCAGGTGGTATAAAGATACAACACCAACAAGATGATTTTGAGAATCAACTACATAAACGTAATGGATATCTTCTGAATCAAGATCTAATCTGCGCAGGAATTGGATCGCTTCGCTGGCGGAGATTTCGTGGTGCAGCACGACCTTAGCAGAAGTCATTAATCCGCCGGCTGTTTCGTCTTGGTGTTTTAGAAGCGTGCGGATCTCCTCAGGATCCTCCAGTACGGATAACGCTTCTGTCACCTGTTTGGGATCAATATCACCCAGGAGGTCAGCAGCTTCATCCGGCTCCATTCTCTTCAGGATCGGAATCAGTTCCTCTGTATCCAACCGGGTGGCTATCTCGGCAGCATCTTCATCCTCCAGCTCTTCAAGAATGTCGGCTGAATCTCCTGGATCAAGGCGCGGCAGCAGTTCGTCCTGGGTGTTAGGCGGCAGTTCGTTAAAAACCTCCGCCTGATCGGGCGGCCGCAGCGCTTCTACAATCTCCACAGCCAGATTCCAATTCTCTTCGGTCAAAGCTTTTCTAAGCTGCGTCAGTACCTCATCCACATTTACTTGATCTAAGGCCATAATGCCTCCGCTCCCTGCCCTTTCCTGTTTTGAATTTAAAATGATAGCCTAAACTGGAAAAGTCAGTGGATATAATCTGGGTTGTTTACCCGTTTTGACAGTACACTATTGTAAGCTGTCGGGTTGGTTTTTGTGCCGGTTGAACCTGGTCATCCCGGTTTCTCTCGCAAATTTAATTATAAATTCAGATATACTGGAATAGTGAATATTTATCAAACCAAAATCTTATGGGGATTCTATGGATTTTCGACCTCAACCTAAAATAGTTATAAACAGCTGCGCGCCGGTCCGCATCTGCGACATCGGTGGCTGGACAGACACCTGGTTCTCAAAGAAAGGGGGGGTTTTCCACATAGCTGTTTCCCCGTATGTGGAAGTGCAACTCCTGGTCTTTGGTGATTCCGCGAATGAAGATCTGATTTTCATCAACGCCGAGAACTACAAAGAACGTTATCGCTATAAACTCCAGGGGCAAACAGCCGTGAGGAAATGGCACAGGCATCCCCTGCTTGAAGCGGCTTTTGAAATCATGAACCTTCCGCCAGGAATCCAGCTGGAGGCGACGATCTACTCCAGTGCTCCTGCAAGCTCCTCAATTGGCACCTCTGCCTCGGTGATAGTGGCGTTGCTGTCTGCTCTGGATATGCTCACCCCCGACCGAATGGGTCTTAAAGAGATCGCCCAAACCGCTCACCGGGTTGAGACTGAATTGCTCCAGGGGCAGAGCGGAATACAGGACCAGTTATGCGCAGCCTGCGGGGGCATTAATTTTATCGATATGTATGAATATCCGCACGCGAATGTCCACCAACTAAAGATCCCGGAAGAGTTAAGTTGGGAGTTGGAAAAACGTTTACACCTGATATGCGTGGGTAAATCACACAGATCTTCCGATTTGCACGAGAAGGTTATCAAGACCCTTGAACATGAAGGTCCTGGATCCCGGAAACTGGAAGATCTGCGCGCGGCTGCCGTTGAATCCCGGGATGCTTTACTGGCAGGAGACCTGGCAGCCTTTGGACAAGCGATGATTAATAATCTGGAAGCCCAGAAAAGATTGCACGACGATCTGGTAGCAACGGACGCACAACGCATATTCCGGGTTGCTGAAGAGCACGGCGCGCTTGGTTGGAAGGTTAACGGCGCTGGCGGCGAAGGCGGGAGCGTCACGATCCTTGCTGGCCCGATTGCGGAAACGAACCGCCGCATGGTCAGTTCAATTGAAGCAATCTCCCCGCGTTATAAGAGCATTCCCATATCGCTCAGCCCTGCAGGCGCCAGAGTCTGGCGACGCGAACTCTAAAAGGTAAAACTGATCCGGAATTTCTTTTCTTGTGGTATAATTTCGCCGTCAGGGGAAGCTTATCAGGATTTTTTCTGCCAAGTCTCTGTGAACTCGTTCTTAACAGCACCTCAGGTGGGGTACCCACATTAAGTAGCTAAATAAAAGTTTTCCCTGCAATCAAAGGAGTTAGTTAAAAATAATTATCAAAAGTGCTAAAACGCCTACCCGTGTTCTGGCGGGGTGTATCTCGTATACTTCGAACGCCTGAATATCCGGGTGCTTGCGAGCCATGTGCCGCAAGCCAGCAACTCAAAACCAATATTTCATTTTTGTCACAAAAAATCTACCCCTCATTAATATCAAGCCTTTTCAATCCTGCGAGCGTTGCATTTCACAGTTCGTATGGGAAAAATTATTATTTCCGGTCCCTCCATAGACTGTCAAACAATAATAAAGGAGATTGTTGATTTCAAAACAATTGAGAAAAGACATGAAAGTAATTGAACTTCAAAACACATCATTGTCGAAGCTGCGAAAAATGGCTTCGAACCTGGATGTCAAGAATTCCAACAGATTAAAAAAAGAAGACTTGATTATCCGGATTCAGCAGGCTGAAGCAGAGCGGGATGGGTTGGAACTTAGAGGTGGAATCCTTGAAATCATGAGTGAAGGCATAGGATTCCTACGGTTCAACCATTACTCACCCGGACCTTTGGATGTTTATGTATCACAATCCCAGATTCGGCGCTACCAGCTTAGAAACGGGGATATGGTTATTGGACATGTACGACCGCCGCGTGAATCCGAGCGTCACTACGGGCTGCTGAAAGTCGAAAGTGTAAACGGGCTGGATCCGGATGAATCAAAACGCAGACCGATTTTTGAGTCCCTGATACCTATTTTTCCGGACGTGCGATTTGACCTGGAACTTGAAAAACACAACCTGGCAACCCGTCTGATAAATCTGGTGACACCAATCGGCCGCGGCCAGCGCGGTTTGATTGTTTCCCCGCCTAAAGCAGGGAAGACCACCATTCTGAAACAAATTGCAAATTCGATCTCACACAAATACAACGAGGTATACCTCATGGTCGCCCTCATCGGTGAGCGTCCCGAGGAAGTAACCGATATGGACCGATCCGTGGATGCGGAGGTTATCTCTTCCACTTTTGATGAGCCAGTTACTTCCCACGTCAGGGCTGCAGAGATGGCACTCGAACGTGCTAAACGACTGGTTGAAATTGGGCAGGATGTAGTCATTCTGATGGACTCAATCACCCGCCTGGCGCGCGCGTATAATCTGGTCGTGACCCCCTCCGGAAGAACCCTGTCAGGAGGTATCGACCCCTCCGCCCTATACCCGCCGAAGAGGTTTTTTGGGGCAGCGCGCAATATCGAGGACGGCGGTTCACTTACAATAATCGCAACCTGCCTGATTGACACCGGTTCCAGAATGGATGATGTTGTTTACGAAGAATTTAAAGGTACAGGCAATATGGAGCTGCATCTATCCCGGCGCCTGCAGGAAAGACGCGTGTTTCCAGCGATAGATATTGAGCGTTCATCAACCCGGCGCGAGGAACTTCTGCTCGGTCCAGACATTACCCCCCGGGTGTGGTTGATGCGGCGCATGTACGACCAAATGATCACCGCACCACCCCATGGTGCAGGTCTGGATATAGCCACTGCAACTGAAGCGATACTCCAACGAATTTCACACACATCTAACAACATGGAATTTCTGGAGTCGCTATCCGAAAAATAGCCGGATCTCCAGGATATAACCCAAACCCTGCAGCACCCAAATATCTCCTGAGCAAACCTCTAATTCAATAAAAGGAGAAAAAGATGGCAGAAGACCCCCAGATTCCCGAGACACAAATAATTGCAGAAACTGAAAATTACTTAGCCTGGACCGCAGATGAACCGGATGGGGAAAGGACTTACCACCTAGATCTAAATAATGTGACGCTGCACTTTTTTAAAGAAGAATGGGATGAATTTATGGGATTGATTCAGGCAATAGCAGACTGAACTGACCACCTCCATCCGTTATCTTCTCCACGTAAGGTATCACCCCCTGGCATGGTTCCGTAAAGTACTTCTTAACCACTTCCCAATTTAACAACCCCTCGTTCAACCAGGCCTGGTGAATCGCATAAGCCAGGCACCCAGCGCCGGCGTGGTAATTCGCGATTGTATAGCGCCATAAATCCTCGTAAGTGCTAACCGCACCTGATGTCTCGCCGGTTGCATTTGCGATTGTCTGGTCAACTTGAGTGCAGCTTGCCAGGAGAGTGTTTGCGAAAAGGGATACGCTGAAATTGGTTTGGGTCAGATCAATCCCGGTAAGGCAATCAGCACAATCTGCCTTAGCCTGCAGTGCAACCGCTCCGCGCAAGATTGCTTGTTCGCCCTTCGGAAGACTTAAGTAGCCCTGATCACATGTTTCTGCGGCCAGAACCAGCGGGCAAAATTGTTCGTAAAACGAATTGTTCCACAGCAAAATTGAATCCGCTCCTTTATCCGTCAACTGTCCAAGACCAAATTCAAAAGGAACCCGGTAAACCCCCGGCCAGAATTGACTTTCCTGGGCGAAAAGATTTTTTATCAACTGGGCTGGTATCCCCGTTTCCTGAGCTACTTCAATGATGCGGGCATCAAACTGGTTTTGCCACTTCTCAAGGACAAGGCTGGCTTTTTCCAGCCCGCAAACATCAGCATATCCGTTAGGCAGCAGCCCACCGCTAACGCATTCAGACACATCTACCAAACCCTGCGAAATCAGCCTGCCTGCGAGGTAGTAATAAGGTTCTTCTGTAGCAATCAACTTATCATCTTCTGGAGTTTTTAACCAGTCTGGAGGTCCGCCGATGGGTGGGAAAGACTGCCAGATTTTTGCACAACTGACCAGCGGGTTGCCAACCCACTGGGTGCTGATCACGTCCACATACCATCCGCTGCCCCCTGGTGCTGGGTTGGCGCCCGTGTCGATGACCCTCACCTGAGCCGTGTAATGATCGCTGGTGTCACCAAAGCTTGATTCAGCCCAGAATTCAATTTCCGCCCCTAAAACCGGTGTCGCCCGCAGCGGAACTGCGCACGAACTCTCAGGGCACATGAAGGGTTCTCCATCGTATAAACCATGGACAGCGGTGATCTCCTCATTCGGAAGCGGTTCTGCACCGATTAGAAGTAAACTTGGTATCTCAGGACAGAAATTGGTGGGCGGCGCGGGATCACAACCCTCCATGTCAACCCAGACCGTCGCTTCAGGAAGGTCAACAACAACTTCTTTCTCTGCGGGCTGGGAGGATACAAGCTGAAAATAAAAACCTCGGCAGCCAGCGGTTACATTTCCCTCCTCTTCTTCATCGATCTCGCAGGCTGGGGTATAGCGCCATATATAGCCAATTTCCTCCCCGCAATCCCGGATAACCTCCTCCTCGTTCGGCACCCCCTCGTGATCCGCGTAAACCGTGCAGTAGACCTTGTGTTCATCCCACGAGATCAGCCACCACCTATATTCAGTATAAGAGACTACAATTGTTGTTGCGCGTCCTTCCTCATCCCCCTCCGCACGTACAATTTCAACCTGCCAGAACAAAGAAGCGAGCAGGATAATGGGAATACAGATAGATACGATTACCTTCTTGTCCCACTCCATCCTGATTGTAAAATATCATGTTCAAATAATAATGTCAACAGCGAATTAAAATTCATTAAGATAGGAGTTCCTAGTAGCTTTCCACAGGCTTGAAATTCCATCCCGGCTTGTACCCCAAATAGCGCCGTGATACACTTTTAGAAAGATTTTATTTCCCTGGATTGCCACTGGACAGCTGCTGCTTATCTATGCATCTGCTTATAATAAAACAGAAAGGTTAACATGCCCCCAATTATCTATCTGATCGATGGTCACGCACTCGCTTACCGGACTTTTTATGCTTTAACACGCGGTGCGCCTTCCAGGTTTACAACCCGCTCGGGGGAGCCTACTGCCGGTGTGTTCGGCTTCACAAGCGTACTGCTCCGAATTCTAGAACAGGATAAACCTGATTACATTGCAGTCGCTTTTGATACCGGCAAAACGTTTCGAGATGAAAAATATCCGGAATATAAAGCCACCCGGGAGAAAATGCCGGATGAACTTCGCACACAAATTGAGCGCATCCGCGAGCTTGTCGATGCTTTTAACATCCCGCGCCTTGAAATCGAGGGATTTGAAGCCGACGACGTGCTTGGAAGCGTCGCCAGGAAAGCAGTTGAAGAGGGTCTGGGAGTAAAAATCATCACCGGCGATCGCGACTTGCTCCAGCTTGTGCAGGATCGCATTATTGTCACTTTGCCCGGAAAAAGCCTGGCAGATTCAAAAGATTATCGAACCGCAGACGTTGAAAAGACACTCGGCGTCCGTCCAGACCAGGTTGTGGATTACAAAGCCTTGGTAGGAGATACATCCGACAACATCCCTGGGGTCGCCGGTATCGGCCCCAAGACTGCCAGCAAGCTCCTGGCTGAATACGAGAATCTGGATAATGTGTACGCTCACCTTGATGAATTAAAACCAAACATCCGTAAAAAACTGGAAGCAAGCCGGGAAAACGCTTACCTCAGCTATGAATTGGCCACCATCGTAGTTACGCTTGACATCCCGCTTGATCTGGAACAGGCCCGCCCTGATGCATTCGACCCTGAAAGAGTAGAGGGCTTATTCCGTGAACTGGAATTCCGCTCTTTGCATGACCGGTTGAGCGAACTTGAAAAGCAGTATGGTCTCGCTGGACACCAGGAGCAGGGACAGCTATCTTTTTTCACTGAAAAATCAGGGGTTGTCAGGAAGACAGGCGTTGGGGCGCAGATCAGCACGGGTCTGGCTTTTGAGACCATAGTTGTTGATACAACGGAAAAACTGGACAAACTCATCCAGACTCTCAACCAGTCTGAGTTGATTTCATTCGATACAGAAACCACCTCAACAGACCAGATGGAGGCTGATCTGGTCGGCATCTCTCTGGCAGTCCAGCCCGGTGCCGGATACTACATTCCTCTCGGGCATACTGGCAGCCAAAATCCGCAGCTCAAGCGCGAGGCTGTGATTGAGGCGCTTACCCCACCGATGACCTCCTCCGGAATTAAAAAAGCCGGGCACAATCTAAAATATGATTTTGTCCTCTTGAGCCGCAATGGGCTGCGGGTTTCCCCGCTTGGTTTTGATACGATGATAGCTGAATGGCTGATCGATCCAACTTCTCGTAACCTGGGATTAAAAAACCTCGCCTGGGTCAGGCAGGGAATTGAAATGACAAACATCGAGCAGTTAATCGGAAAAGGCAGAGACCAGATCTCGATGGCTGAAGTCCCGGTCGAAAAAGCTGCTCCATACGCAGCTGCAGATGCTGCCGTCGTGCTCAGCCTGTTACCTGAATTGACGGTTGAGATGGATGAGAGAAATGCCGGTTCTCTGTTCAATAAACTTGAAATGCCTCTGGTCGAAGTGCTGGCGGATATGGAAATTGCTGGAGTGGCGCTGGATACCGCTTTCCTCAGTCAAATGTCAGCCGAACTTAACGGTCAGATAATTGAGATATCCGAAAAGATTTATTCAGAAGTTGGGGAACCATTTAACCTGAATTCACCCCAGCAGCTTTCGACCGCTCTATTCGATACGTTAGAGATAACTCCACCTGACCGCACCCAGAAAACCGCCAGCGGTTTTTATTCCACTTCAGCAGGTGTTCTGGAATCGTTGAGCGGTGCGCACCCGGTTATCGATTGGGTGCTCGAATACCGGGAGTTGTCCAAATTGAAATCAACATATGTGGATGCCCTCCCGATGCAGGTCAATCCCCGGACAGGAAGGGTGCATACCTCCTTCAACCAGACAGGCTCAGTGACCGGGCGTCTGGCATCCTCCAACCCAAATTTGCAGAACATACCTATCCGCACTGAACTTGGAAGGCGAGTCCGGAATGCGTTCGTCGCCTCGCCCGGGAATCAGTTGGTATCTGTCGACTACTCCCAGATTGAACTCCGGATTGTTGCCCACATTGCCGGAGACCAGAATATGAAAGCAGCGTTCAAAGCCGGTCAGGATATTCACGCAGCCACTGCGGCAGCAATCTACGATGTTCCGCTGGATTCTGTAACCAGCGCCCAGCGCAGACGCGCAAAAGGCGTGAACTTTGGATTAATCTACGGTATGAGCGCGTTCGGACTTACGCGTTATACTGACCTTACGCTGGCAGAAGCTGAGGACTTCATGCGCGCTTACTTTGAACAATTCCCCGGTGTTAAGTCCTATCTTGAAAACACCCGCCGCCTTGCTGCTGAACAGGGATATGTTCAGACCCTGCTGGGGCGCAGGCGGTATTTCCCAGGATTGAAGAACCAGTCAAACCGGAATATTCGCATGCGGGAGGAGCGCGAGGCGATCAACGCCCCCATCCAGGGTTCAGCTGCTGACATCATGAAAATGGCCATGTTGGAAACTGCCCGAGCCCTTGCTGCAAACAAAAACCCTGCCCGGATACTCCTGCAGGTTCATGATGAGCTGGTGCTCGAATGCGCCAAAGAGGAAGCAATCCAAACCGCCCGGCTGGTCAGTGAGACAATGGAAAATGTTTACAGGATTGATGTCCCACTCGAAACGGACGCCCGAATCGGCTCGCACTGGGCTGAAATGGAAGCGCTTAAATAGGGGTGTTTTCTGGGTATATGAGACGGATGCAAAACTTTCAGAAATGGTTATCAGTAAAGGTTAAGCGCCAGGATTAAAGCCGCTGAGATTAGGGCTGCACTCAAGCACATGCAGCTGCATAAAAGCAGTGTCCCGCAAGTTAATAACAAACGATTCCAGGTGACATTCATAATTCTAAAATGATTAAGGCGAACCGCGATAATTTGACCAATCTGGACGGTTATTGGAATTCGCTGCTGCTCATAAATCCCATAAAGTTATTCGAAATTATATTATAAACAGGCATTTAGACGAATGATGTCAGAATTCAGGCAAAAAAAGTTTATCAACGAGCCGGTTGAAGTAGGATTTTCATCCCAACCAGCTCTCCAAAAAAAACCGGGGCCACCGGATTCTTTCACTTGGCGCGGTGCAGTATACAATATACTTGAGATTATTACTGAATGGCACAATTACGAACGGCGCGGCCGTATGACTAGAAATATGAGCGACCGGCACGCTGCTCGGGCAGGCAAATTTGGATCATGGGGGGTGGGCCAAGACTATTACCGGGTGAGGACATCCGCGGGCAGGTATTTTGACATCTATTACGACCGCGCCCCGCGCAACACCAGCCACCGGGAAGGCGGTTGGTTTCTGGACAGGGAATTATCCCCGGTTTGTGATTAAGATTTTCATTCTGTAGAAAAAATATTTAAAAAAGAAAACCTATCTGTGGCAACCAATTGGCAGCCTTTGCTTTCAAACGGCTGATCACTTCCGCAAATTCATAACGCTCCCTGCAATCACAAGCACCAACCCGCCGATAACCAGCAATCCAATCAACATCATCAGCATCTGCCTTCCCGATAGCAGAATCTTACTGAAGGTTGAGGGGGCTGGTGTAAGGGATGCTAGTAATTCAGCCTGGGCAGTTCCTGTGGCGGAGATTTCCAGCTCTGAAAGCGGGGTTGGGGTGCTTGAGGGAGTGTTTGTGGCGGTCGCTGGATATGGCGTTACGGTCGCCTCCTTTGTGGGTGTAGGTGTATCATTGGGGAGTTTCACAACCAACTTATCTCCCGGGAAAATAAAGGTGTTTTCGGTCAGGTTGTTCATATCAAGCAGTTCATCGATCGTAATTCCGTAAATAGCAGCAATATTCCAGAACGCCTGCCCGTCCTGAACGGTATGGATAATGGAACCATCCGGCTGAGGTGTTGCAGTGTCAACAGGCGTAAACTGGGGATAAATTGTGACATCTGCTGCTCCCTGAGATGATCCGGAGCCGCTGCTCGTGCCTCCCCCTCCGCCCGCGACATCAAGTGTGAAATAAATCGTATTTCCGGCGACTGCAACTCCTGCACCCGCATCACCATAATTTGGCGAGAGCATCGTATCCAGGTGCAGGCTGTCCCCCTGCCAGGCTTGAACCGCATCCTGGGCAGTCCAGCCCATCCCGGCAGCGATATTCTCCGAGACAAACACTTGCGCGCCACCACCGTAACCGGCTGCTGTGACCCGGTCGATAGGTCTGCTTCCGCCAGCCCCGCTATGCGAGATCGCTCCAGTAGATGCCATATATTCACTGTGAGCCTGGGCAGCTGACATCAGCGCCGCTGATACCTGATACGGTGCCAGACCGTTCGCCGCCCGAAGCTGGTTAACCGCCGCGATTACGTCGTAACCGCTTGCCTGGGCTTGCGCTCGTTGGTAACTTATTCCAAACAAAGGAAATGCGAGACTGGCTGCCAGCAGAAGAAATAAACTTAAATGATAAGCCTTGCGAGCTTTTACCATAGATCAATTATCTGAATTATTACAATTTATTAACCATTCCCTGGAACCGGTCAGGGTCTGGAATCATATCATAATCCTGTATATCGCAAGGTAAAGCAGGAACAGGTGTTCTACGGGCGTGATTCCAGCCACGAGGTCAACCGCTTTGTATCCCAGGTGTTAACTACCACCTCTGGACTAATCCACCCTCTACGGGCAGTTGCGACCCCAAAGTGCAGCAAATCCAAATC
The DNA here is from genome assembly GCA_046259385.1 of Anaerolineales bacterium. Taxonomy (GTDB): domain Bacteria; phylum Chloroflexota; class Anaerolineae; order Anaerolineales; family UBA4823; genus CAVWDI01. The sequence continues at coordinate 63,210 of JBJYWI010000083.1, read as the reverse complement.
ACTTTCGCTGTGCGCGTCAGTATTAATGCTCAGTCTGATACCCATATCGGCAGCCCTACGGGCATAGATATCATTAAGGTCAAGGCGGGCGGGATGTGCATTGATCTCCAGCACTACTCCGTGCTCAAGCGCCGCTTCTAGAACCGCATCCATATCGAGATCAGCTCCTTCCCGGTCAGGAATCATCCTGCCGGTCGGATGGGCAATTAAATCAACATATGGATTCTCAATGGCCTTTATCAACCTTGAGGTAATTTTCTGTCTGTTCTGGCGCAGGCTTGTGTGCAGGGATGCTATCACAATATCCAGTTTCGCCAGAACCTCATCGGAGTAATCAAGGCTCCCATCAGCCCGGATTTCAACCTCGCTTCCCTGCAGCAGCTGCAGTGAAACCCCCAGTTGTTCCTGGATTTTATCTATTTCCTGGCGCTGCTCTAACAGTTCTTTTTCGGAAAGCCCGCCAGCAATACCCAGGCTTTTTGAATGATCGGTAATCGCCAAAACTTTCAAACCGCGCCTCAGCGCAGCCTGCGCCATCTCCTTTATGCTCAGAGTTCCATCACTCCAGGTTGAGTGCGTGTGGAGGTCAGACTGAATATCCTGGACCGTGATGAGATCCGGAAGGTTGCCGGCGATGGCAGCCTCCACCTCACCACGGTCTTCGCGCAGTTCCGGTGGGATCCAGGGTATATCCAGAATGCGGTAGACTTCCTCCTCATCCGCACACAGGATCTCCTTCCCGTTTTCCCTTGAGTAAGACTGGTCTGAGAGGGATAACCCCTGTTTCAATGCAAGTTCTCTCAGCCGGACGTTGTGATCCTTCGATCCAGTCGCGTACTGCAGGGCGGTGCCAAACCGCTCAGGAGGGTGCACCCAGAGCTGGGCCCGTATCCCATTATTGAATTCAAGGCTGGTTTTTGTCTCCCCTTTGCTCAATATATTAACCACATCAGGTCTGCCGCTGAAAGCATCCATCACCGGTTTCGAATTTTCAGCTGCTGCCAGAAGGTCGAGATCGCCAACGGTTTCCCTCATGCGGCGCAAACTCCCGCCCGCCTCTACCTTTACCACATCCGGAAGAGCGTGCAGGAATTGGATTAATTCCTGCCCAAACGGCCAAGCGTCCCCGAGTGGGATCCTCCCGCTGCGGCGAGAAAGCGCCTCCAGGCCCGCAATAATTTTCGCTTCGGATTTCTCCCCCATACCGGGTAGCTTACGCAAATTGCCCTGCCGGGCGGCCTCCTCCAGTTCTTCCAGATTCGATATCCCAGCTTCATGCCAGAATAGGGCGGCTTTCTTCGGTCCAACATCGGGCACCTTCAGAACATCCAGCAAACCTGGCGGCACTTCGTTTTCAAGTTTCTCAAAGAACTCAAGTTTTCCTGTTGAAAGGAGTTCGTCAATTTTCTCCGCAATCGCTTTCCCTACACCTGGTATCTCTGTTAAATCCCCCTCCTGCCAGATATCATTCACATCCCTCGCCAGATTATTTAGACTATCGGAGGCTTTACGGTAAGCCAGAGTCTTATAAACAACTTCGCCCTTGATCTCCAGCAGGTCAGCGATTGATTCAAAGATGTTCGCAAGCTCCTGGTTTGAATATTTACCTTTTTGAGTGCTCATTTTCTTTCAGCTCCTTTTTTGGGCGCAAAGCGCCACCCAATCGCCACAGGTCCTTTTCTCACTGATAAAAAGTCCTTTTTGGTCAGCAGCCCTCAGAATCTGATCCTTTTGATCTGCAATAACACCGGACAACACCAGGAAACTTGCAGGCTGAACCAGATCCGCCAACCCTTGGTCAAGCAGTTTTATGAGCACGGGCGCCAGGATGTTTGCCATTATCAATCTGTTTTTATCAAACCCTGTGTATAACGCTTTTAGCTCATCCAGGGAACCTTCGCTCACCAGCATGCGTTCCGCTACACCGTTTATCTGCGCATTCTCTTTGGCAACCTCAACAGCCGTTGGATCGATATCGACACAAAATGCCCGCCCGGCTCCCACTTTCAATGCTGCGATAGCTAAAATGCCGGAGCCGCAGCCGATATCAATCACATCATAATCACCCGGCACAACTGTACCTGGCGGCCTGTGTTTAGACTGAAATTGTTCATCCAGCAGGTCTTCAATCAATTCGAGGCACAACTGGGTGGAAGGGTGCACACCGGTTCCGAATGCCATTCCAGGGTCAATGATAATTTGAGTGCGCCCATCCAGGTTATCTATATTCCAGGCTGGTGAAACCAACAGGTTGCGCCCGATTTTTATCGGATGAAAATGGTCCTTCCAGGCATTAGCCCAATCCTCTTCATAAACCTGCTGGTAAATGGGTTCTGGAAGGGGGCGAATCCGGCTTAAATACCACAGGCTCTCCTCGAGTTTCAACCTGGTATCTTCAACTTTCTCGTCATACTTCAGGTAACAGATTACACGAACCGGGTTGTAAACATCCATCTGTATCGGTTTGTCGCCCCTGGCATCCACCACGCTTTCGATCACCACCCCACCCGGCGCATACCTGCTGAATACCTCTGCCACTGGCTCAGCCATTTCGCTTTCAACTTCAAGTATTATCTCAAGCCAGCTGGTTTTCGCCATATAATAGGTTTTTAGTCCCTGCCTGCATATGTAAAAATGCCCGGATCATGCAAGGGAGCTGCAGTCCTGATAATCTCCTCACATACTCCGGGCAATTGAATCGATTTAACGCTCAACTACTGATCGCTTCTTTCAACCAGTCCAGAATTCCACGCTCCTGAGGGCTCACTTCACTGCCCAGGCTTGACGCCAGTTTTTCGAAAAGTTCTCTTTGTTCGCTCGATAAGCGGGTTGGCACCTCGACATTGATCACCACTAGCTGGTCACCACGCCCGTTGCCCCGCAGCTTTGGAATTCCTTTACCGCGCATGCGCAGGACTTTCCCGGGCTGGATACCAGACGGAATTTTGAGTTTCGCAGGACCATCAACAGTTGGCACTTCAACCTCTGCCCCCAGAGTAGCCTGGGCGATGTTGATATTCAGGTCAAGCAGAATGTCATTCTCACGGCGTTTAAAGAACTTGTGCGAATTCACTTTCACAGCGATATATAAATTTCCATGCGGTCCGCCGTTTACTCCTGGCTGTCCTTCTCCTGCCAGCCTGATCTGGGTTCCCGAATCAACCCCAGCTGGAACACTAACCACTTTTTTGCTGTTAATCCTTTCCAGACCTCTACCCTTGCAAGTCCGGCACGGGGTTTCAATCGTCTCGCCTTTTCCACCACAGTTCTGGCAGGTTGTCACCTGAACCATCGAGCCAAGGATGGTCTGGCGAACCTTCCGGACCTCACCGCTGCCCCCGCAGGTAGCGCACCGGCTCGGTGATGTTCCTGGCTCGGCGCCGCTGCCGCTGCACCGGGAGCACGTTTCGTCCTTGGTGATCTCGATTTCTTTCTCAACCCCAAACACTGCCTCTTCAAAGGTAAGGTCGAGGCGGTACTGCAGGTCAGCACCTCGCCTAGGCGCATTTCTTGAACGGCGCGTCGCCCGACCAAAACCACCAAACCCGAACAGGTCTCCAAAAATATCCGCAAAATCCGAGAAATCGACCGTGAAATCCGGCATCCCATTGGGACCGTAAACACCTGCATGCCCAAAGCGGTCATATGAAGCCCTTCGCTGCTCATCCGAAAGGACTGCAAAAGCTTCGTTTATCTCTTTAAATTTTTCTTCAGCACCTGGAGAATTATTAACATCGGGGTGGTACTGGCGCGCAAGCTTGCGGAAAGCTGATCTAAGCTCTTCTGAACTTGCGTTGCGCGATACACCAAGTACTTCGTAGTAATCTCTTTTTTCCATGGATCAAATGCCCAGGCTCCAGATCCCGCTCTGTACAGCTTTAACTGCGGCTTAGGGTTCTGGTCTCTATTTAAGCTTCCTGAAATTCACCGTCGACAACATCCTCGTCATCCGGCGCTTCCCCCTCCTTTGTTGTCTCCGCTCCAGGTTCTGTACCGGCGCCCGCTTCAGGTTCAGCCTGCTGGTAAGCGGCGGCTCCTATCTGCTGGATCAGCTCGTTCAGCTCGTCCGTCGCCTTTTTTATGGTTTCAGCATCCTCGCTTTCCATCGCGCTGCGGACTTTTTCAACGCCTGCTTCAACTCTTGTCTTCATATCTTCCGGTACTTTATCGCCTAGATCCTTCAGAACTTTTTCAGCACCGTATGCGCTGTTGTCCGCGTTATTTCGGGCTTCCACCAGTTCTTTTTTCTTCTGATCTTCCTCGGTATGCTTCTCCGCATCCTTGCGCATTTGCTCGACTTCCTCATCCGACAATCCAGAAGAGGCTGTGATTGTTATATGCTGGCTGCGTCCGGTCGCCTTATCCAGGGCAGTCACTTTAAGAATGCCGTTGGCATCAATATCGAAGGTGACCTCAATTTGAGGGATGCCGCGCGGCGCAGGAGGGATACCGTCCAATACAAATCGACCCAGGGATTTATTATCTCTTGCCATCGGGCGTTCGCCCTGCAGGACGTTTATTTCCACCTGGGATTGGTTATCCGCTGCAGTGGAAAAGACCTGACTCTTCTTGGTGGGAATGGTTGTATTCCGCTCAATTAGCGGCGTAGCGATTTCGCCAAGCGTTTCAATTGAAAGCGTTAAAGGGGTAACGTCCAGCAGCAGAATATCTTTAACCTCTCCACCCAGCACGCCTGCCTGAATTGCAGCACCTATTGAAACGACCTCATCCGGATTCACACCTTTATGCGGCTCTTTATTGAACAGTTTCCGAACCGCTTCCTGTACTGCAGGCATACGTGTCATGCCGCCAACCAGGATCACTTCATTGATACCAGATGTCTCCATATCTGCGTCTTTTAGGGCTTGCTTTACCGGTCCGATCGACTTCTCAACCAGGTCGCCTGTCAGCTGCTCCAGTTTAGACCGGGTCAGTGTGGTAACAAGATGTTTGGGTCCACTTGCATCGGCTGTGATATAAGGCAGGTTAATCTCCGTCTGCATCATGCTGGATAATTCAATCTTCGCCTTCTCGGCTGCTTCACGCAGACGCTGCAGCGCCTGGCGGTCTTCGCGAAGGTCGATTCCGTTCTCTTTTTTATATTCATCCGCCAGATAATCGATAACACGCAAATCAAAATCATCCCCGCCCAAGAAAGTATCACCATTGGTCGACCGCACCTGAAAGACTCCATCTCCAACATCCAGTATAGATATATCAAAGGTACCGCCGCCGAGGTCATAAACCGCAATGTTCTCATCCGCTTTCTTATCGAGGCCATATGCTAGCGAAGAAGCAGTAGGCTCGTTAATGATCCTGAGCACCTCAAGGCCGGCAATTTTTCCGGCATCCTTTGTTGCATTCCGCTGGGCGTCGTTGAAGTATGCCGGGACTGTGATCACAGCCCGGGTCACACTTTCACCTAGATATGCTTCCGCATCTGCTTTCAGTTTTCCAAGTATCATTGCAGATATCTCTGGCGGTGAGTACTCCTTCCCGCCCAGAATCACGCGTACATCCCCATTCGGCGCTTCGGTTACTTTATAAGGTACCCTTGATACGGTTCGTTGCACTTCCGGGTCATTAAACTTGCGTCCCATAAATCGTTTTATGGAAAAAATTGTATTCTCGGGGTTGACAACCGCTTGGTTACGCGCCACCCGTCCGATCAGGCGCTCGTTGTTCTTACTGATTGCGACCACCGATGGAATGAGACGTTCCCCTTCCGCAGAAGGGATAACGGTCGGTTCCCCGCCTTCCATTATCGCCACCACTGAGTTTGTTGTTCCCAGATCGATTCCTATTATCTTTGACATTTATTTTCCTCCATGATTCCTGGTTAAAAAGGATAAAGTAAAGTATTTTTATAATCCAGATTTCCCGGTTTATCTTGCAACTCTTACCTGCGCCGGGCGCAACACCCGGTCATTGATCAAATAACCCTTTTTGACGACCTCAATAATCTCTCCGCTGTCGAACTCATCGCTTGCCTCTGAAGAAATCGCTTCGTGCAGGTTTGGATTAAACATCCCATCCTCGCTTTCCATCACAGTCACACCTTCAGATTCAAGAATTTTCAGCATTTTCCGGTAGATTAACTCAATACCGTTTGTCCACTCAGCGATGTTTACTTCCTCAGACCGGTTGTTCAAAGCCCTTTCCAGGTCGTCGATTACCTCCAGGTATTGTTTGATGATTTCACCCTTCATATACTGGTATGATTCCGCCTGCTCTTTCTCTTTCCTTTTTTTATAATTAACAAATTCAGCCCGGGAACGTTGCCAGCCATCAAGGTATTCCTGCGCTTTTTCGCGGGTATCCGCTAACTCCCGGGTCAGTTCCTCCGGGCTTTCCGGTGTGTCACCGGATTGTTCAACTTCTATTAATTCGTCACCCGCGGAAGCATGGTTTGAATCCACATCTGGCTCATCTTGATCTTCAAGTTCAGCCATCCCATTTTTCTTAATTTCATCTTTTGCTCTTTGATCAGTCATTTCGTATTTGAAACTCCTTACAAAATGTTGTTCTATATATGAAAAAGTTTAGATCTGTTCGGAAAATTTATCCTCAACAAGTTCGCTTAATAAACTCGCCACAAAACGGACCGTTGATATGGTCCGCCCGTAAGGCATCCGGATTGGACCCAAAACTCCCAGAGTTCCAGTCATTATCCCGGGAGAACCATAGCGAGAAAGAACCATTGAAAAATTTCTCAATTCTTCCCATGTGCCTTCGCCTCCGATTACAACCTGAACACCACTCACATCACTTGACAAAACAGTGCGGTTAAGCAAATCTTCAAGGAGAGGCCTTTCTTCAAAAATTCTCAGCGCGTTGCGTGCGAAATCCGCTTCTTCAAATTCCGGTTCGGACAGCACCCGAGTAAGCCCGTCTCGATATACTTCTCCCGCCAGCACTTTACCCGCCCGACGCATATCATCCAGAACCAATCTGACGATATCTCCTTCCAGTGCATCCAGTTTAAGAGATAGTGAGGAGATTGACTCAGTGTCCAATCCGCTCAATAACGCATTCAGCGCCTGGGTTGCCTCGCTAAGGCGATCCTGTGACACAGGTTCAGCCAAGGTCAGCATCTGCTGGCTTACTTCCCCGCCAGATAGAACCAGCACCATCAATACCTGCCTGCCTAGGGTACTGATTAATTCCAGATGCTTGAAAACCACCCGGTCGGAATGGGGTGCTGTTACCAGCGATGCCGCTTGGGATTGGTGGGCAAGCACAGAAGCAGCCAGGCGCATCCAGCGGTCAACATCCATCCCTGCCTGGTAGAACTGGTGAACAATCGTGCGCCTCGTTTCTACCGGAAGTTCGGTGTGTCCCATCAATTGACCCACAAAATAGCGGTAACCTTCCTCGGTTGGTACGCGTCCAGCGGAGGTGTGCGGCTGCCTGAGGTAACCCAGATCAGAAAGCGCGAGCATCTCATTGCGCACAGTAGCTGAGCTTACTTTCAGACCATATGTGTCCACCAGCCGTTTTGAACCAACTGGTTGGGCTGAATCAATATAATCCCGGATTATCAGGGCCAGGATCATCCTTTGACGTTCGGTGAGATCGTTCATCTATCCTATATATATTAGCACTCTCAATAAGAGAGTGCTAATACCTCGAATATGATGATACCATGCCGGTTTATGGCAGTCAAGAAATCCCCCCAGCGAAGCGCCAGATTCTAATAAGGATTTAACATCCTAGGGACAATTTGCCGTCCCATGTATCTACCCAGGTAAGTATTTGCGAAGCTGGCGCAGCACTTTTTTAAAATCATCCTGGTAAGGAGCCGTGAATTCCAGAGTGCCCTTTAACTCTCCTGCGGGTATATATAACTTTAACGCATGCAATCCAACTCTATCGAGCAGTGGCTTCTCAGGTTTATCCCCTTTCTGGTAATTAGATTTTAAATTTGAAAGATAAATCGGTTTTCCATCGCCATAGAGCGGGTCACATGCTGCCGGGTAGCCAGCCGCTTTCAGGTGAGCTCGTATCTGGTGAGTGCGTCCTGTGCGCGGCATAACCTCTACCAGTGCCCAGCCCTTATATGATTCCCTGATAAAAAGTTCGGTTACAGCCGGCTTACCGCGCTGACTATCCACCACTGTTCTATGTTGCCGGTCACCATCCGCCAGCAAAGCCAGATCAACCGTCTTTGAATCCCACGGAGGTGTTCCTATAACCAAAGCATGGTATATCTTCTGGATATTCCGTTTTTGAAATTGTTCATTTAACCTGCGGTGGTAATCCGGGTTCCGGGCGAATACGATCACCCCGCTTGTCTGGCGGTCAAGCCTGTGAACCACCCATATCCTCCCGAAAGCTGATTCGAGCGCCTTTTTGAGGAAAATCTTCTCCGGGTAATAACCGTCCTGGGTCACAGTAATTCCAGCCGGCTTGTTTACCACCAGCAGATTTTCATCTATATGCAGGACGATCGCCTCTGGTTCCAGGATCAAACTTAATCTCAAAATGATCAGGGGAGTTCAGAACCCCTGATTTTTTTCAGAAACTGGAAGTCGCTCTCCGTTAATTGGGCTGTATCCAGCAATTCCGGTCGCCGCTCGAGGGTCCTTCTTAACGCCTGCTGTCTGCGCCATTCTCCAATTCTGGCGTGGTCGCCTGAGAGCAACACATCCGGCACCTGCCATCCCCGGAACTCCGCTGGCCGGGTATATTGAGGGTGCTCGAGCAGTCCGCTTGAATGGGAATCCTTTGCAGTTGCCTGGGGATCGCCAAGCACGCCTGGGATCAACCGCACGAGCGCATCTATCACTACCATAGCCCCTAGTTCTCCACCTGTAAGCACATAATCGCCAATCGAGAGCTCATCGCTCGCCAGATAGATCCGCACACGCTCGTCAACGCCTTCGTACCTGCCACAGATCAAACCCAGCTGGCGCTCTTCCAGGTTATCCACGTCTAGCTGTGAACCCTGGCCAGCTTTTATTACCAACTCCTCCGCAACCGACTGCGTGAATAACCTGCCCTGTGGAGTGAGCAGGATGAGCGGACATTCCACCCGGTTGCCCAGAACACCCTCAACCGCTGCAAATATAGGTTCCGGTTTCATTACCATCCCGCCGCCGCCGCCGTAAGGCACATCATCTGTAACGTGATGGCGGTCTGAAGTCCAATCACGAATATTGTGTAAATTTACTTTCACAAATCCTCGCTCGCGCGCTTTCTGCAGTATGCTGGCCTCGAGATAAGGCTTAAATACCCCCGGAAATAAAGTGAAGACCTCAAATACCAACCTCCACTTCGCTTCCCCCCCGGAATGAATATCGACCGGTTTAATTGAACCCACAATATGCTCCTTTTGGAATACAAACTTTTCAACGGTAATAGTTCTGCTGGCGAAGTATACAAATCATAGCAAGAAAAACCACAATTGTTAAGGATAGTCAAATCTCTCTTTAAGGGCAGTTTACAATTGGGTCGGTGCGACCCCATCCTGCTTGACTTCAATTCTTTTGGAATGGTAATATGAATGCATGTATTTGCGCGGAAACAAATTGAATATGACCCGCAAGCCCAGGCGCCGCCCAAACTGGTTCCGCATTGTTCTCCTTTTAATATTAATCGGCGCAGCTCTGTACATTAACCAGGTTGTAGTTCCGGCGACACCTCCCCTGTTCGTGCCAACCTCGACCCCAACAAAAAGCCCGGAGTCTTTCATAAACCAAGCTTCCGACCTGTTTGAAGAGGGCAAACTGACTCAGGCTATGGATGCCTACAAAGAAGCTATCAGGGTCAACCCGGAAAATTCATCCAACTATATTAACCTAGCCCGCATTCAAGTTTGGATGGGCGAGTATGAAGAAGCAGTCATGAACGCCCAGAATGCGCTGCTGCAAAATCCCAATAACCCTCTCGCGCACGCTGTTCAGGGTTGGGCACTTGGATTCCAAGAGAAATTTGCTGAAGCCGAAGTTGAAATCAAAAAAGCGCTTGAATTGGATCCGAATAATGCCTTGGCGCACGCGTACTACGCAGAGATATTAATAAATCAAAACGATTTTGGGCTATACGAAAAAGCCGCCAATGAATCAAAAATCGCCCAGGAACTCGACCCCACATTACTCGAGACCCACCGCATTCGCGGTATCGTGCTTTTTAATACCCAGAATCTTGAACAGGCGGTGGATGAATTCCAGGCAGCTATCGCGATCAACAAAAATATAGCCAATCTGCACCTTTACCTGGGCGTGACCTACAAAGCCCTCGGGCAGCTCGAACAGGCTCAAGAGGTTTTGCTTGCAGGGTATGCGCTCAACCCATATGACCCGGTCGCGCTTACCGAGCTCTCGCGAGCCTATTTCGCAGACGGGCGCTACGCGCAGGCAGCCCAGTATGCCGAAGAAGCTATAGAAGTCGAACAAAACAATCCTCGCTTGCACGGCAACCTGGGAATTGTTTATTATAAAAATAATGAATTCGACAAAGCGGTGGAATCACTTGCACTGGCAGTGCGCGGCGGCGTGTCTGAAGATGGAGTAGTCGTTGAGGGTGTACCGTTGGAATATGGCCGGGTGGAAGAATATTACTGGTACTACGGGTTCGCCCTGGCTCGATTGAATCGCTGCGCTGAAGCAATACCCGTCTTCCAGGAACTGCTTGTCGGCGTTCCCGAGGACGAGATCGCAGTTTACAACGCCAATGAAGGTCTGGCTGTCTGCCAGGCGAACGCTGAAACCCCACCCACGGAACCGGTGATAGAAGAAACTCCTACCGAAGAATCCGAGTCCTGATGGAACGCAAAATAGTGGGCAAACGGCCCACCTTCCGCCCAAGGCGCAAGGGGCTGAATCTCTTCAGAATCTCGTTTTTACTGGCTTTAATTCTTGCCAGTCTCTGGCTTCTGTTGAGAGTCCAGCGCGGTGAACTCAAATCCCCGTTTGAACCCACCCCAACCCCCACCAGGATGGCGGATTCGCTTTTCCTTGAAGCGCAGGCATACTTCGAAGCTGGAAAACTCGATGACCCGAGCAGCAGCGCTGCTGCCAGCCAGGATACACCCCCCATCAACGATGCTATTGATGCCTACAAAGCTGCGCTTGAGGAAGACCCGGATAACGCGAAAGCTTGGGCAGAATTAGCCCGCATCCAGGCATACTCTTCCAACATGCTCCCCAGCGACGCCGACCGGCTCCAGCGCCTTGAAGAAGCCCTGGAATCCGCAGACATGGCGGTTGAAAAAGATCCGGATGACAGTCTCAATCATGCCATCCGGGCATTTGTTCTGGATTGGTATGCTTATAATCCTTTACATTCAGATTCGGAGCGAGAAGAAATCCTGATAGATGCTGAAAGGGAAGCAACGCGCGCCTTTCAGCTTGACCCGGAAAACGCGCTTGCTTTAGCTTACTACGCTGAGATTTTGGCTGACCAGCAAAAATGGCTGCAGGCAGAAAAATATGCCTCCCAGGCGGTTTCCCAGGACCCGAACTCCATGGACACACATCGTGTTTACGGGTATGTGTTGGAGACTCTCGGCCAGTATAACAGCGCCATCCAGCAGTATCAACGGGCTGTTGAAATCACCCCCAATATGACATTTTTGTACGTCCGAATCGGTCAGAACTACCGGGAGGGCATTCGGAGCCCTGAGAGGGCTCTGGAGTATTTCGATCGCGCCGCGAAGATTGAAGAACAGCTCGGCGTTAAAAACCCGGTACCCTACCTTGAGATCGCCCGGACGTATGCCCAGCAGGGTCAATTCTTTGCCGCCTCGATTAACGCGGAAAAAGCATTAAACATGGACCCCACCCGCGCCCACACCTATGGTCAATTCGGTTTGATATACCGGCGCGCCCGCAATTATGAGGGCGCGCTACCACTGTTGAAATGCGCCGTGCGTGGATGCACCGCCGAGGAAAACGAACTTGGAGGTGTCGCGGTAGAAGGACTCCCTTTGACCAGTTTGCAGATCGCGTATTACTATCTCGAGTATGGAACAAATCTGGCTTTTTTGAGCCGCCCCGAAGAAAATTTCTGCGATGAGGCATTAAGGGTCCTTCAGGAAGTGCGGGCTGCTTACCCGGATGACCCAACCCTGATGAGCATTGTAGAAGACAGTGAGGGGATATGCCGCAGGCTGGAAGGGGGATACACGCCTGAGCCGACCGAAACTCCCTCTCTGGATACTACCCCCGAATTGGAGAGCACCCCGGAAGCTGGGACGATGGAAGGCTAGCGGCGCATTTGTAAATATTTTATAAGAATCACCCTTCATTCCCTTGACGTAACCCTACAATTTGAGTATCATTCGGGCACAAGTTAGCACTCCAATCCCTTGAGTGCTAACTTGTCTGCATGTAAATTATAAATTTTTTCAGGAGGTAAGCATGTCTATGACTCTCAAACCCCTAGGGAATCGTGTTGTGGTCGAGCCGGTTGAACAGGAAGAGGTGACCGCTGGCGGGATTGTTCTTCCAGAGACCGCCAAGGAGAAACCACAAAAAGGTACTGTCCTCTCAACCGGTCCAGGAGAAAGGGATGAAGATGGAAAATACATCCCTATGGACGTCAAGGAAGGCGATACAGTTCTGTTCGCCAAATATGCGGGAACAGAGATCAAAGTTGAAGGCAAGAAACTGCTCATCCTTAAAGAAAGTGACTTGCTGGCAATCGTTTTAGAATAAACCCCACTTTGAAGGAGTAAATACTGATGGCTAAACAATTAATCTTCTCAGAAGACGCACGACGCCGTTTACAGCACGGCATGGAAATTTTAGCAAACGCTGTAACCACCACTCTTGGACCGAAAGGGCGCAATGTCGCCCTGGATAAGAAATTCGGTTCTCCTACAATCACACACGACGGTGTGACAGTAGCCAAGGAAATTGAACTCGAAGATCCATTTGAAAACATGGGTGCCCAGCTGCTCAAGGAAGCAGCCACAAAAACCAATGATATCGCTGGCGACGGCACCACAACATCCACTGTTCTGGCCCACACCGTTGTCGTTGAGGGCATGAAGAACCTGGCTGCTGGCGCAAATCCTATGCTGCTGAAACGCGGCATTGAAGCTGCCACAAAAGCCGTATCCGATGAGATCAACAAGCAATCAATTGACCTCACTACAAAAGAAGAGATTGCAAACGTCGCTTCCATCTCCGCACAGGATCGTGTAATCGGCGAGCTGATCGCGGAAGTAATGGACAAGGTAGGAAAAGACGGCGTTATCACTGTTGAGGAATCGAAAGGCCTTGAATTTGAAACCGAATATGTCGAAGGTATGCAGTTTGACCGCGGCTATATCTCACCCTATTTCATCACTGACCCGGAGCAGATGGAAGCCAATATCTCTGAGCCATACCTGCTGATTCACGATAAGAAGATTTCCGCAGCCACCGATATTGTGCCCCTGCTCGAGAAACTGGTACAGGTCGGCAAACGCGATCTGGTAATTATTGCTGAAGATATAGATGGCGAAGCTCTGGCAACATTAGTGCTGAATAAACTACGCGGCATGCTCAATGTGGTAGCTGTCAAGGCTCCCGGCTTTGGCGACCGCCGTAAGGCAATGCTCCAGGATATCGCCATCCTGACAAACGCAAATGTGATCTCTGAAGAAACCGGCCGTAAGCTGGAAAGCGCCTCAGTTGAAGATCTTGGTCGGGCTGAAAGAGTGGTTGTTACAAAGGATGACACCACTATTGTGGGCGGAAAAGGCGACACCTCCGGTATCAAAGGACGCATTGAGCAGATCCGAGTCGAGATTGATAAGAGCACCAGCGATTACGACAAAGAGAAACTGCAGGAGCGCCTGGCAAAACTGTCCGGCGGCGTTGCAATCATCCGGGTTGGAGCGGCTACAGAAACCGAACTCAAAGAGAAAAAGCACCGGGTTGAAGATGCTCTCTCAGCCACACGTGCAGCTGTTGAGGAGGGTATTGTCCCGGGCGGTGGCGTTGCGCTCATCAACGCAATGCCAGCTCTTGAGAAATTGAAGGTTGAAGGCGATGACGCAAAAATTGGCGTCAACATTGTGCTTCGCTCACTTGAAATGCCGCTGCGCAAGATTGCGGAAAACGCTGGCAAAGAAGGCTCTGTTATTCTGGAGGGCGTCCGTCGAGCCCAGAAGGAAAAAGACAATAAACGGATTGGTTTCGATGTTCTGAAAGAGGAATATCTTGATATGGTTGAAGGTGGCGTCATCGACCCGGCAAAGGTCACCCGCGGCGCCATGGAAAACGCGACCTCCATCGCTGCCATGATTTTGACCACCGAAGCCCTGATCACAGATATCCCCGTAGAAGAAAAGATGCCGGCTGCCCCACCAATGCCTGATTATTAAAATCGAATTTCTAGGTAACAAAAACCCGGTTTTTAGCTGGTCTGCGGCCCCAAGCGCAGATGGCTGTAGCCGGGTTTTTTTAATTAATTTATATGCCGTGCTTTACAAAAAAATTTAACCGTGCTACAATTCGCCGGATTAACAAGGAGGTTGGAATACCGGCCGGTTATCTCCCGGCCTCTCAGTGATATCAAACCACGACTATATATTTCGTAGGCAAAAATAAATTGCAGAGTGTATTTCCCTGCAACAAATAGAAATTCAAACCCCGGCCGGAATTACACAGGCGGGGTTTTTGATTGAATAAGGAAACAATGAGTGACAAAAAACTAAGAATTATCCCCCTCGGAGGATTGGGGGAAGTAGGCAAAAATATGATGGCCTACGAATACGGAAAGAATATCCTCATCGTTGATACAGGCTTGATGTTCCCTGAAAACGATATGCTCGGAATCGACTATATCATTCCGGATTTTAATTATCTGATGGATAAACTCCACTGGGTGCGCGGCATCGTTGTAACCCACGGTCACGAGGACCATACCGGCGCGATAAACCATGTTCTGGAACATGTGGATGCGCCTATATACGCAACTAGGCTCACCAAGGGTCTCCTGGAAGTAAAACTATCTCGCGGAAAGATGACCGACCGGGCGAATTTATATACAGTGAACGCTGGTGAAGAAGCAAATATAGGACCTTTTAAGGTCGAATTCTTCCACGTTTGCCATTCAATTCCGGACGGGGTCGGTCTTGGAATCACCACTCCAGCTGGGCTGGTGGTGCACTCCGGTGATTACAAATTTGACCATACGCCTGTGGACAACTGGCCTACAGATTATGCCAAACTGGCTGAATTCGCGGGGCGCGGTGTGCTGGCACTGCTTGCTGATTCGACCAACGCCGACCGCCCCGGCTGGACGCCCTCCGAAAGGGTGATCGACCCAGCTTTATTTGACGTTTTTCACACCGCCAGAGGTCGTATCATCATCGCTAGTTTTGCATCGCTGATTTCGCGCATGCAGCAGGTAGCAAATGCGGCAGTCCAGCACGGCCGCAAACTGGCTTTCTTTGGGACTAGCATGAAGGAAAACGCCAAAATGGCCCGCAAGCTGGGTTATCTAGATGTGCCCGAATCGACCCTGATCGGCCAGGAACAGGCGCTCAATATGAAACCGCATGAAGTGGTTTTGATGTGCACGGGAACCCAAGGAGAGCCCACTTCAATTTTAGGCAGATTATCCATGGGTTCAAACCGCCAGTTCGACATCATCACAGGCGACACAGTCGTGCTCTCTTCGCATCCTATCCCCGGCAATGAGGAAATGGTCTACCGGACAATAAACCGCCTCTTCCGGCGCGGAGCAAACGTGATATATGAAGACGTTGCTCCGGTACACGTATCCGGACACGCCAGCCAGGAGGAGATGAAACTGCTGATGCACCTTGTTCAGCCAAAATTCTTCATCCCGATTCACGGCGAACTGCGCCATCTCAAGCAGCATGGACAGATCGCTAGGGAAGTTGGCATCCCCGACCGGGATATCGCCGTGATTGAAAATGGACAGGTGGTCCAATTCCAGGATGAAGAAATGAAATTAGCAGAGAGAATACCCGGCGGATATATTTTTGTGGACGGCGCTGGAGTTGGCGATATCGGACCCAGTGTGGTTCGCGAAAGAGAAGCGCTCGCCCGGGATGGTTTTGTGCTGGTAAATCTGGTTATGGACCAGGAATCTTGCGACCTGAAGGAAAAACCCGAGATCATTACACGCGGTTTTATTTATGCGCGTGACGAAGAAGACCTGCTTGAAGAAACCCGTAAAATGGTGGAAAAAGGTGTCCGCTGCGGAAATGGCAATATCCAGAAAGACCTGGAGCAGTCAATCAAATCATTTTTATACAGCCGCACCAAACGCCGCCCGATGGTTTTTATTACTATGACCAATACTTAAAAACTCCCCCGATTATTTCCTGCGCCTGCGCCTGGAGCGGAATATTGACCATATCAGCCAAAGCCCGAGCATGCACATAAAGAAAAAGGCAAACAGTATCACCCAGGTTACGATTCCCCACGGCCAGACAAGGTCAATATTTGGAATAAGCAGCGCCAAGGCGACAATAAAAGCCGCCACCAAAACTCCATAAATTATCCGGTTGGCGACTCTATCAACCCGGTCGACCGCTTCATCCAGTTCGCGCACCTCCACGTCGATACCGAATTCCCCCCTCTCAAGCTGGTTGAGCACATTTGAGGTCTGGCGCGGGAAGTTGCCAACAAAATCCGCCCAATCGGTCGCCATCCGCAGCAAAGACGGTCCCCAGGAGGTAGGTAGAACGATCTGCCGCATCAGCCTCCCCAGATAAGGACGGGTGGCTGTAAGCATATCAAAATCCGGGTCTAATCTCAAGCCCACCCCCTGCATAACCATGATTGTCTTAATCAACTGCAGATAATCGCTCTGGATTCGAAGTTTATGTTTGTATATCACCGGCTCAAGGCTGTTCATCACCTCTGCAACTGGTATGTCCTGGATTGGTAAACCGTAGTATCGCAGCAGGATCCTTCTGAGTTCTCTCGCCAGCGTCATCCGGTCAACCCGGTACTTGGCGATCCCCATCCGTATCAACTGGTCGACAATTCCCTCAGAATCCCTCTGCACAATCAGAATCAAAAGTCGCGCCAGTCCAATTCGGTCCTTTGTCTCAAGGCGCCCCATGGTGCCGAAATCAATCACACCGATAATTTCACCCGGCAAAATCAACAAATTACCTGGATGCGGGTCAGCATGGAAGAAACCGTCCTCCAGAATCTCTTTAAGCACGAGCCGAGCAGATGTGTTGGCCAAACGCTTTCGGTCAAATCCAGCCGCTTCTAAAGCGGGTATGTCATCAATTTTTATCCCCGAAATACGTTCCATTACCAGCAGGCGCCTGGTTGAATTCTCCCAGAATATCCTGGGAATTTTTACCCGGGGGTCATTTGAAAAATTCTCTCTGAATCTGTCTGCATTGCGGCCTTCCTTTTTAAAATCCAGCTCGCCGCGCAGGTTGTTTGCGAATTCGTCAGCAAAATCTACGGCCTCATAGCGTTCACCAAAAGCAGTTCGATCCTGCACTAACTGCGCAAAATCCTGCAGGATATCAAGATCGATATTAACCACTCTCTCAATATCTGGTCTCAATACTTTTATAACAACCTCTTTTCCTTGGTGTAAAATCGCATAATGAACCTGCCCAAGGGAGGCAGCTGCAAACGGTTTCGGATCAAAATAAGCGAAGACCTCGTTTATTGGAGCCCCAAGTTCATTTTCAATTACCTTCCGAATCGACTCCCAATCCGACGGGGGTACCTGGTCTTGAAGCAGGCGAAGTTCATCAATAAATTCCGGGGGAAGTAAATCAGCCCTGGTGCTCAGCACCTGACCCACTTTAATAAATGTCGGTCCTAATTCCTCAAGCGCCAATCGCAGGCGTTTTGCCAGCGAGAGTTCTCCTTCGATTGCCGGGCGGCGTCGCAATAACCGCCTGGGAATGTTCAGACGATCGCTTATCCCGAGCTGGGCAAGGGCTGCGCCAAACCCGTAATCGACAAGTATTCCGGTTATCTGGCGGTAACGCCTTAAATGTTTGGGTCCTATATGCATTCTTTTCTAGCTTCAGGCGAAAACTGCCCCGCCGCGCATCCTCTTAATAACCTTTGAGCCTTCTACCGCAAGAAACAAAATCAGGCTTGCTGCAACACAGATTAATAATTCCTGGGCAGTCAATGGTTCAGTCTTAAACACCCGTTGAAGAAACGGAACATATATCAACCCAACCTGGAGAGCAAACCCCAGGAAAACAGCACCTACCATCAATCTGTTCCTAAAAACCCCGATCTTATGCAGTGAGTCCACAAAGGAACGGGTTGCGACAGCATTTCCCATCTGTGCGAATACAAGGGTTGTAAATATCATTGTTTGCCAAGGTCCATTCGGGTCCTGCGACCAGTACACATAACCCACCCCAAGTGAAATTAAGCCCATCAGGATTCCTATCCAGATGATCTGGGTTCCAAGGCCGCGGCTGAAAATATTCTCCTTCAGAGAAAAAGGAGAGCGGTTCATGATACCCCGTTCGCCTTCCTCTTCAGCGAGAGCCAATCCAGGCAGACCGTCCGTAACCAGATTGATCCAAAGAATTTGCAGCGGAAGCAGCGGCAGGGGCATCCCGAAAAATGGACCAACCAGCATCAGGAATAATTCGCCCGTGTTGCTGGAGAGGGTATATTTAATGAATTTTCGAATATTATCGAAAATCGTCCTGCCTGCTTCAACTGCGGAGACTATTGTAGTGAAATTATCATCAAGCAAAACCATATCGGCGGCTTCTTTTGACACGTCCGTCCCGGTTATTCCCATTGCGACACCAATATCCGCCTGCTTTAATGCCGGCGCGTCGTTCACACCATCTCCTGTCATGGCAGCGATTTCGCCGTTATCCTGCAGTGCCTCAACAATATTCAGTTTGTGTTCGGGAGCGACCCGCGCATAAACCGACACATCCTCCACAACTTCTGCAAGCTCAGCGGGTGTCATCGCGTTCAGTTCCGCCCCCGATAAATATTTCTCGTTCTCTGTAATACCCAAATCTTTCGCAATCTGGACTGCGGTTAAAGGATGGTCGCCCGTGATCATGACCGGGCGAATACCGGCATTTTTAGCAGTCGTGACAGCTCGTTTCACTTCTGGCCGGGGAGGATCCATCATCGCCACCATCCCAACAAAAATCCCATCCTTCTCGACCATCTCATTCTCTTCCGGTAGATCCGGGCAATCACATATCCGGATGGAAATTCCAAGCACACGCTGACCCTGTTTAGCAAAATCCTCGTTTGCACCCCGTATCCGATTGAGCAGCACCTCATCTAACGGTACAAATTTATTTTCAACCAGCACCCGCTCGCAAATATCCAGCAGGCTGTCAACCGCCCCCTTGGTCAGCATAATATAAGGCGCATCCCTCCAGGGCAGGTCGGTTTGTTTAACTACCGGACTCATTTTATGCACGGTCGTCATCCGTTTGCGTTCCGATGTAAACGGGACCTCATCCACCCGCGGCCACTCCCCCTCAAGCTCCTCCTTATCAAAACCAAGCGCCTTTGCTGCCAGCAGCAATGCTCCTTCTGTCGGATCTCCTAATGCGCGCACAACACCGTTTGAATCGGTTTCAAGAACAGCATCGTTGCACAAAGCACCTGCCCGCACCAGAACGCTTAAAGCACTCAAGTGCGGGTCGGCGTCATCTGCAATTAATCTGGCCCGGACCAGTCTGCCCCGCCGGTCAAGGAGCGTCTGCAGGTCTTCCGTGTTACCGGCGACATCCAGAATTGTAACGGTCATCCTGTTTTCGGTAAGCGTCCCGGTCTTGTCCGAACAGATCACTGTAACCGAACCGAGCGTTTCAACCGCTGGCAATTTCCGGATTAGAGCATTGCGTTTGAGCAACCTCTGTGAACCAAGCGCCAGCGTTATCGTAACCACCGCAGGCAGGCTCTCCGGAATGGCTGCCACTGCCAGACTCACGCCGGTCAGGAATAGTTCTTCCAGATCATCCCCCCGGAAGAGACCAGTAACAACCACGATGGCTATGATAATCAGCGCTACGAATGCCAAGGTTTTTCCCAGCTGAGCCAGCCTTTTCTGGAGTGGGGTCATATCATCCCCAACACCCTGAATCAAGTCAGCAATATTTCCCAGCTCAGTTTGCATACCGGTCGCGGTAACAACCGCGCTAGCTCTGCCATAGGTCACAATTGTGCCCATATACAGCATATTAAACCGGTCTCCCAGAGTCTCATATTTACCCGCGATTGCCGCAGAATTTTTTTCAACTGGCTCCGATTCACCTGTCAGTGCAGATTCCTGGACTTTCAGATTTTTGGTGTCCACCACCCGGCAGTCCGCCGGCACAAGATTGCCCGATTCCAGCAGGATGATATCCCCAGGAACCAGCCGGGTCGAAAGCACCTCGGAAATTTTCCCATCTCGGCGGACTCTGACTTTTGGAACAGCCATTTTCTTTAAGGCGGCCATTGCCTGCTCGGCTCTGTATTCCTGGCTGAAACCAAGTACTGCGTTCAGAATCACAATCGCCATAATCACTGCAACGTCCAAATACTCTCCCAGAATTGCTGAGATGATTGCCGCAACGATCAATACGACAATCATGATCTCTTTGAACTGATCCAGCAAAATCCGCCATATACTCTTTTTGCCGCGCTCCACCAGCTCGTTTGGGCCATACTCATCCAGTTTCTGCAGAGCTTCCGTACTGGTAAGACCGCTTTCCAGATTTGTACCCAGTTTTTGGATTGTCTCCTGGGTTGTTAATTGATAAAAATTCATATTAATTTGCTTGATTGTACGAATAGTTGTCTTGAATATATCGAACACCCGGATCGATGATTAACATTAAGTAAACGGTTCAGATTAAGATTCAGCCAAGTTCTGGGAAGTCTCCAACGCCAGAACCACCAGAGAATGCGGCTTTACGCTGTAAACTTGGTTCGTTACCTGTAAGGCATCTGACCAGCTGTAAAAATCATCCGGAGAATCACAGGATGTATCGATTAATCTTTTCCATCCATCCCGGGTTCCACTTGGAACTGGAGGAATTTCAAATTCCAACTCTTCTGAATAAGCGTTTACGATCAGGTGAAAGCGCTCGCGGCGCGCCTGAACTGTAAAAGCCAGGCTGTGGGAATTATATCCCCAATCAGGATTATGCAGCTTAACCCCGTGCCATTCAATCTGTGCCTGATGCAGGAATTCTGAAAGACTGAGACCATGGTCTTCGTTAAAAATTTCCAGGTTGCGCCGGACTCTAATCAGCCGCCGCACGAATCTGTGGATATCAGCGTGTTTCTCCAGCAGGCTCCAATCAACCCAGCTTATCTCGTTATCCTGGCAGTATGCATTATTGTTCCCGTTCTGAGTTCTCCGCATTTCATCCCCCATCAACAGCATGGGGACACCGAGCGAGAGCAGTGTGATTGCTAGAAAGTTCTTGATCTGCCGGTTGCGCAGAGTTTCAATCTCGGGGTCGTGGCTGGGTCCTTCAACCCCAAAATTCCAGCTGAAATTCTGGTCAGAACCGTCTTCGTTTTCCTCTCTGTTTAATTGATTGTGCTTGCGATTGTATGAAACCAGGTCATTTAAAGTAAAACCATCGTGGCAGGTGATAAAGTTTATGCTCTGCTCCGGCTCTCTGCCTTCATGCTCATAGATATCCGGGCTGCCGATAAACCGGGAAGAAAATTTTTGAGCCATACCCGGATCGCGGCGCATAAAACTGCGCACATCGTCCCTGAACTTTCCGTTCCACTCCCTCCATCTGTCACCGATAAACGTTCCCACTTGGTATAAACCGGCTGCATCCCATGCTTCAGCGATCAATTTCGTCCCCGCAAGGACAGGATTTGTTTCAATCTCCCAAAGCACGGGCGGGTTTGCGAGCGGTTTTCCGGTTCCATCCCTGGATAGAATCGAGGCCAGATCGAACCTGAACCCGTCTACGTGCATTTCTTCGACCCAGTACTGGAGGCTGTCCACAATCAGGCGGCGGACGACAGAATGGTTGGCGTTCAGTGTGTTCCCGGTTCCGCTGAAGTTGGCGTAGCGGGATTTTTCCTTCCCAAGGATGTAATAAACGCCGTTCTCCAATCCCCGGAAGCAGAATGTCGGTCCATATTCATTGTTTTCAGCAGTATGGTTGTAAACGACATCCAGGATAACTTCAATCCTTGCCTTGTGCAGCGCTTTCACCATATCCCGAAATTCATTCAGCGCTGCCAGAGGTTCTTTTTTAGAACAGTATCCGCAATGCGGAGCAAAAAACGAGACCGGGGAGTAACCCCAGTAATTTGTCAACCCCTCCGGCGCCTCATGCTCATCAAATTGAAGCACGGGCAAAAGTTCAACCGCAGTAATCCCCAGGTTTTTCAAGTATGGAATTTTTTGAATCAATCCCAAATAGGTGCCTCTCAGTTCTGGATCAATCCCTGAACTGGTGTGTTGGGTAAATCCCCTGACATGCATTTCATAAATCACTGTTTGCGCGAATGAACGCTGGATGGGTGCATCACCCTCCCAGTCGTACCCACTCAGGTCAACCACAACATTTTTCATGGCGGACACGGCGTTATCCCCAGGCTTTGAAGCCGCCTCTCGGTTATACCGGTCGGGTACCGCGATGGCTTTCGCATAAGGGTCCAACAGCACTTTCTCGCCATCAAACCGCTTTCCGGTTTTCGGATCAAATGGTCCGTAAACCCGGTACCCGTACACCTGCCCGGATCTAATCCCCGGTACAAATACGTGCCAGTAATGGAATGTGCGGTTTTTTATCGGATCGAGACGGATCACCCGATCGGGTTTTTCATCATTGCGGTCATTGAAAAAGAGCAGCTCAACCATCTTGCCCGACTTTGAATACAGGCTGAAATTTACCCCATCCGCACTGACGGTCGCCCCCAAGGGGAAACTCTTGCCGGGCGAGATGCCAGTTAGTTGATTAATAGAATTTTCTGGTTTACCAGCCATGATCTAAATGTTTCAATTTAAAATAAATATTCCAGGTGCTAAAATTGGGGGTCACCATACAGACGGTTCTGCTGGCGGGCGGCTCAGGTCAATGATTTCCAGCTTATTGGTGCCGCCAACCCCGCCGGCTCCTGACCCCTGGGTAAGCAGCACAAGATCGCCTTCAATCTCGCAATTCTGACGCCACTTACGGGCGTAAACCTCCCAGCTTTCCGGTTTTTCTGGCTCGAGAACCGGGTAAACGCCGTAGGAAAATTGTAAAGCCTGGCAGGTCGATTCGTTTGGACTCACCGCAACAATCCAGATTGGCGGCCTGAACCGGCATACCCGGCGAGGGGTGCTTCCGCTTAAGGTGGGAGTTATTACCAGGCTTGGCTCCAGTTTGCTGATGCTGTAATTTATGGTAAGCGAAATTAAATCGGCATTACTAATCTCTCCACGTATTTTCTCGGCTTGAAGCATACGATCGAGATCCTCGCTTTTAACACTTTCCTCAGTGGTTTTGGCGATACATGCCATTACATTCACGGTTTCAACTGGATAACTCCCGGTCGCTGTTTCGCCAGATAACATCAAGCAATCGGTGCCATCCAGGATTGCATTGGCGACATCGGTCGCCTCAGCCCTGGTAGGGCGGGTGTGGTTTACCATTGATTCAAGCATTTGGGTAGCTGTTATTACTGGTTTCCCGTAAATATTAGCTCTGCGGATAATATGTTTCTGGGTTACGGCGATCATTTCAATTGGTATCTCCACGCCTAGGTCACCGCGCGCGACCATAATTCCATCTGTAGAATTCAGTATATCCTCAAGGTTCTCAACAGCTCTTGCTCGCTCGATTTTGGCGATGATAAAGGGAAAATATTCAAGTTCATTTGCAGCCCGGCGCACTGTTTCAATGTCCGAACTTTCCTGTATAAATGACTGGCTTATTGCGTCCAAGCCTTGCTCAGCAGCAAACTGCAGGCACTCCCAATCCCTTTCCGTAAACGCCTGGATGCCCAGCTCAATTCCGGGAAGGTTGATCCCCTTAAACGATCTCAATTCATCCCCAACCTCTACTTTACAGCGGATTTCCTCACCCTTTATATCTAAAACTACCAGCTGGATGAATCCGTCGTTTAAGAAAATGCGGTCTCCAGGTTTCACCACACTTGGCATATTTGCGAAGCTCACCGAAAATCGACTGCTGTCCCCGATTATCTCCTGCGTCTGCAACACCACTTCCTGGCCGCGAATAAGCTGTATGGGCTCTTTGGCCAACCGGCCAATCCGCATTTTTGGTCCCGGCAAATCCCCCATCACAGCCACCCGCTTTCCGCTTGCTTTCGCAGCCGCCCGTACATTGGCAATGATCTCTCGATGGTTCTCGAAATCGCCATGGGCAAAATTCAGACGGGCCACATTCATCCCTCTGGAAATCATCTTTTCCAAAGTCGGTTTTGATTGGGATGCCGGACCTATCGTACAGACAATTTTTGTTTTCTTTTCAGGCAGTTTTATGTGACCCATTTCCAGTTACTTTTATTCCTCTTGTAAATTTTTACGGTTGAATGATCTTTCCCTCAACCTCATTCCACAGGTTACGGTAACAGTAAGCAGCAGCCGAAATTGGTGCAAAGGCTGGCAGAGGCTGACGCTCAACCCCCATTTTACCCACCAGTGACAGGTAAGGGATCATGCTGTCCAAAACCCCATCGAATTCTTCGCAAATACCTCTGACAATTTCTTCATCAGCGCGCTTAAACGAATTTACCATCGATATAAAAGTCAGTATCGAAACTGGATTATAGCCTCTGTCTTTTGAGAATTTTACAAACTGGCGGTGAGTCCTTACTGCCAGCGTGGTAGGCGTCAACGGCACAAGCAAGAAGTCGGAGGCGTTAAATATATTCTCGGCGATAATGTTTATAGTCGGCAGACAGTCCAGAATGATCAGATCATAATCGTTTTCAAGCGGTCTCAGCACCCTTTTCAACCGTTGCTTCGAACGCCTCAAACGCACAAATGTAATGTCCAGGTTCCTATGTGTAAAATCTGCTGGTAGCAGGTCGAGATTATCAAAATCGGTCCCTTTAATGCTCCTCCGGATTCGTTTCCCTCCTTTTGCAAATCCCCGGGGTCCAGCTTTAAATTTTGGTTTTATCCGGAAAAAAAAGGTTGCTGAGCTCTGGGGATCAAGGTCACATATCAGAGTCTTGTACCCCGAACACGAAGCCAGGTATGACAAATTGACGGCCGTCACCGTCTTGCCGACCCCGCCTTTATTGCTGTATATCGCCAGGATGGTCATTAAGATATTGTCCCACTATCCTTTGAAAATAGCTCGCTGTACAGTCCCTTATTTTTCGGGGAAGCAAATTTATTGTAAATCTTATTAAACTGCCCTTTGTATTCCTGCTTCTTTTTTTCAAGTGAACCAATTAAGCTGCCTACCGCCAGCAGTGTCCGGGTTTGTGTTTCATCAACGCCAGCTAGTTCTTGAGAGATATCCATCAGATATCCCATCTGAATAACGACATCATTAAAATCTCCCAGATTGTCCTGTAGCCTGCGCAGCTGTTTGAGAATAAGCGCGATCCCATCCGGATCGAACAGACTCGAAAAAAATTCAATCAAGTAACGCAGTTTTTTACATTCAATTCTCAAGCGGTGCAGTTCATCCTCGTCAGCGCTTCTTCTGGCAGCGTGCCCTTTCTTTAATACTCGTTTATATCTCTCGTAAATGTTCTCGTGAGCCAGGTCATAAACGGATTTGGGTGCATACGGTGCATCCTGGGATTCACCAATCGTTTCGTTTAAGAAATGTTCGTAATCCATTATCCTAGCCCGGTATTCTTCGGTTTCAAGGAAACGGGTAACCGAGGCCAGCTCTTTCTGGTGTTTTCCTTTCAGATAGATGAATAATGGATTCAGATCATTTTTCAGTTCCTGGGGAAGGATTTCCCTGTATTGGTCTTCTTTCAACAAATAGACATCCAGATCTCTGAGAGAATTGGTCAGTTCCCCAAACCGGGCAAAATCTTCTCTGAACCCGGCTGTACTTTCAGGGGGGAACACGCCTTTCAACTGGGAGAGAGCGGACCTTGTGCGGCGGATTGAAACCCGGTAATCATGGAGGAATTCAGTATCAATATCGCTTTTAATGCCCGGTTCGTTTTGACGCATTACCTTCAATAAATAGCGCAATATTATCCTGAGCGCCTCATCTGAGCGCATCTCCCCACTAAGCTGGATATCCAGCCTTGATGAATAATCGCCCGGTATTTTCCCTACAGCAGCCATAAAAGCGGAATACAAATTGCTTCTAGCCCCGTCCAGAAAACCCTGTTCTTTAAAGAATTTTTCCGTCCTGGTAAAACTGGATTGGTAGCCGCGCACCGGGATCACCCTGATGTAAACAAACGGCTGTACTGATTCCATTCCATCACCATGGAAGGACTCATATCGGACCCGGGTGGTTGTCTTATCGTCTTTATTCAGAACCCTGAAAGAATAAGAGTCAATCCTCCCACTTAGCGCTGTGAACAATGCGCGGATACCGGTAACCGGTTCAAGTTGTACCCTCAAGGACTCATCTGGAAAATCCTGCGCGAAGGCTGGGATTTCTGAAATCCTGCCGCTCCATAAAATCAAACCTTCTCCCAAGTGATAAAGATATGACATATCTCCAAATCTGTAAAGCGAAAGCGACTTGTTGAATAATCGCCAGTCAAAAGTGTCGAAAATCTGCAGTTTAACCGATATCGGGTCCCCTTCCTTGAATGAACAAATATTTCCTAGGTCAGATAGAAATTGTTCTTTTGTATAATTCTCGGGGGGGATAAACGAAGACCTGATCAATCCTGCACCTGTTGACTTACCCCTAACAGAATGCCGCCGCGGGGTTGAAAAAACCGGAATGAATATGGAATATACCAGAGAAACTCAAAGTTCATTCATCCCACCCATAGCGGCCAAGCAGCGGAACAAATGCGACGGGTATAATCGTTTCACATTCATATTTGGCGCCGGATCGAACCCAGCGTTCCAGGATTTGCCCCCCTCTCCCTCCTACCGGGATAACCAGACGACCGCCGTCAACAAGCTGATCTAGAAGCGATTTAGGCGCACTGGGAGCCGCCGCCGTTACAAGAATTCCATCAAAGGGCGCTTTTTCTTCCAGACCGATGGTGCCGTCGCCGATATGGATGTACACATTCAATATCCTAAGTTTCCTTAACACATTCTCAGCTTCTCGTGCCAGTTCTTCATGTCGTTCAATCGTGTGCACTTCCTTTGCCAGATATGACAGCACAGCCGCTTGATAACCTGACCCGGTTCCCACTTCAAGCACCTTTTCATCTCCCTTCAGCTCGAGAAGCTGGGTCATTAGAGCGACAATATAAGGCTGCGAGATTGTCTGGCTTTTTCCGATCGGAAGCGGTCCGTCACTGTAAGCCATATCGACATAATCGCTGCCCACAAACATGTGCCGCGGCACCTTGCCCATGACATCCAGCACACACTCGTCCCTGATATCCCGCCGCTTGAGTTGGTTATCAACCATCCTCAAACGTTCGGCTTTATAATTCGCTCCCTGTTCCATAATCCGCTGCGCTTCATCCTGCCTTCGTGCTTTTGTTCTGTACAATCGCTTTAAACTGGCTGGTCAAATGCTCCCAGAAACCATTATTCTCAACTGGGTAATAAGGTTTGTAGAGGTTAATGCGCTCTACAATACCATTATAGCGAATCCTTAATTTATCTGGCAAATCTTTTTCTTCACAATCGACTGCAAAAGCCTCCAGCATGCGGTCGGATACCAGGTCTGGCATCTGTTCCCACTTCGCACGAGAAGCCAGCCGGGAAAGTTCTTGCGCCTGTTCATCCCAACCATGAAACGCCATCAAAGATCGGTATGAAGGGGTAGAAGCGTAAAAAGATATTTGAGACCGGACATAATGACGTTCTTCCTCTGAGGTAACGACAAACACTGAGGCAGATAATGTCAGGTCTTCCAAGTTCTTGTCCCTTTGAGCGATACCGCTTTTGAAAGAAGGCAGCAGGACTTCTTCAAGGTACTCGCGACTGTGCAGCGGATGGATGTGAAAACCATCCGCCGCCTCCCCCGCCAATCTGGCAAGCCCCCGGTTCACGCCTGCAATATAAACCGGTATAGAAGGGTGCTCAATTGGTCCCGGGTTGAAGAATGGTGACATCAATCCGAGCTTGTAGTATTCCCCGCGGAATCTGAGCGGTGCACCGGTCTGCCAGGTTTTCCACAATGAGCGGATAGCATAAATTTGTTCGCGCAGCTTTGTAACAACCGATTCCGGCCAGGCCATCCCGAACCTTCGCTCAATATGGGCTTTGACCTGAGTCCCAAGACCCAGAATAAACCGCCCATGAGACGCTTTCGCCAGGTCCCAAGCTGTGTAAGCGATGGTTGTCGGGCTGCGCGCAAACGAGATCGCTACCGCTGTGCCCACCTTCATCGCCCTGGTATGTTCAGCCGCTAGCAGTGAAACAAGGAATGGATTGTGGATTGTTTCAGGAGTCCAGACCGCTCCAAAACCGTTTTTTTCAGCCGCCTTTACAATACCCGGGACTTCAAGCAAATCGGCTGGTGAAATTACCGCATCAATTTCCATTCTGTTTTAATATTCACTATTTATAAAACCAGCCCCTCAAAATCTGTTATCGCCCTGCGCCAGTTCTCCGGAATCGGAATCGTAGCTGCGGTCTGGTAATCATAAGTGACCAGAACAGTCTTGCCGGTTGCAAATATCTGAACCCCGTCTTGGTCCGCAATGATGTATTCCATTATCATGCTCTTGTTCCTCATGCTGATGACCCGAACCCCAACCCTCACCGCCATACCAAACTGTATTTCCTTTTTAAATGTCAATTGGGCATCCGCCAGCACAAAACCGATCTTAAAAAAGGAACGCCCGTCCCATAACGCCAGGTTTTTTATATAGCTGACCCGGGCTTGTTCCAGGTACGTAAAAAATTTTGCATTATTTACATGGCCCTGGGGGTCCAGGTCTCCATAGCGTATTTCGATCGGATGAAAAAATTTAAAACCCTCCATGGTGTGATTATACACGCCTGCATTTCTCGCGCATAGAGAACCAACCAGACCTTATCAGAGCTAACAATTTCGCCGGGGAAATTTCACCCTGATCGCAAACGGCGCCTGGGGTATAATTTGGCGCATGATTGATCGAGAAATTCAGGATAAAACGCAGGCTGAGGAATCCCCCAGGCCAAAACGAACCCGCTGGATCTGGATGACCCTGATAGGATTGTTGATCCTTGCTGGGATTGCAGCTCTGAGCGCATTTGGCGGATACAGGTCCGGATTGGTAATCCGCCAGGATGCAGAAGCTACCCAGAGAGTGCAGGTTGTACAGGAACAGTATGAGCTCGGGATCCAGGATTTTGAACAGGGATCATACGATCGCGCCCGCCAGCGTTTTGAATACGTAATTCAGTTAGATCCGAACTACCCCGGCGTTACCGATAAATTAACGCTGGTCTTGCTGGAATTGAATACAACCGCGACACCCACGCCTGTTGCCGCGCCAACCATGACGCCTACGCCTGATACTCGCACCCAGGAAGTGATATTCGAACAGGCAGAACGCCTGTTGGCGAATAGCGATTGGAATGGTACGATTGAAACATTGCTGAATCTGCGTAAAGAAAATCCGGATTACCGGCCAGTTGAGGTGGATGGAATGTTATTTCTGGCCCTTAGAAATCGGGGTGTGGATAAAATGCTCCTGGAAAATGATCTCGAGGGTGGTTTGTATGATCTGTCTCTGGCAGAACGGTTTGGCCCGCTCGATGCTGAAGCGCAGTCTTTTCAGAAATTCGCCGGTTTATATATAACTGGCGCCAGTTTCTGGGACCTAGATTGGATTCAAGCCGCCCAGTACTTCAGCCAGGTCGCGCCGAATATGCCCAATCTGATGGATGGATCAGGGATGACTGCCGGGGAAAGATACAAACAGGCATTGATCGAACAGGGTTACTATCTGATCCGCACTGGAAGCTGCGGGGCTGCCGCTGAGCAGTTCAGAACTGTGCTGTCGATTTATAACGACCCGACCCTGGAACAGGAGTTTATCGACGCGGTAAATGAATGCAACTTGACAAAAGGCAAACCGGCTCAGAACCAGCCCTGATTTTTAGATAATCCATTCATAACCGATTCGCCGGAAATGCGCCCTTAATCAACCTGTAGCACATGAACACTCCCGACTGGGGACTGACATTAACCTATTTTCTGCATATGGTCGCGACTGTGGTCTCAGTGGGCGGGATTTTTATCATGTTTTTTTCTCTGGCGTCTCTCGCAAGCCTGAGAAAACCAGATATTGAAACAATTAACCTTCAACTGAAAATTGTACACCGTTTAGAAGCGGCAGGATGGTTCTGCGCGGCAGTGCTGGTTGGAACTGGGCTGCTTCAGATGAGCGCCAACCCCAATTACATTGGGTTCCTGGAAATCGACAACCGCTGGTCGTCTGCAATTCTGATCAAACACCTGTTCTTTTTACTGATAGCGCTTGTGTCGGTTTATATCAGCCTGGTTTTGCTCCCCAGAGTACGGCGGTCCTTTCTGCAAGCGTCACACCTGTCTCCCGGTCCAGCTCTCGAAAAATTACTAGATAATCTTTCGGCAGAGTTCAACCGTGTGACCATTTTTATCGCTGTTAATTTTATCTTTGCCATTATCATTCTTAGCTTGACTGCAGTCGCGCGTATATCCTGACCAGGCAGGCTGTAAAGATGGGATGCTTATTCCAAACAATTTGTTATGAGTGATATATACCTGCGATCTTTTGATGTACAGCGTGATCTGGGTCCCGTAGCGGATCTGGTTGAAACATGTTTCGCAGAAACTCTGGATCCGGACGGGAAGCGCTACATCGAACGAATGCGTTCAGCTGCCAAGAATAAAAGTTTTTTACACTGGGCAGCATTGAATTTTGAAATTCCAAATATGCCTTTTAGCGGTTATGTTTGGGAACAGGATGGCAGGATGATCGGCAATGCCAGCCTGATCCCTTACCGGATCGACAGCCGCCAATCCTATCTGATCGCCAATGTCGCGGTTCACCCAGATTACCGCCAGAGGGGTATCGCCCGCGCGCTTACCAAAAAGTCAATGGATCACGCCAGGGAAAGGGGCGCTCCGGAAATATGGCTCCATGTTCGCGAGGAAAATGAGAGGGCGATTGCGCTCTACCGTTCACTTGGTTTTCTGGAAAGAGCTCGCCGGACCACCTGGATCGCTGAACCGGGGATAGAAACAGGTACATGCGACCCTGATGTTGAAATTGGTACCCCATCCTCAGGTCAATGGGGTAAACTGCTGGCGTGGATAGAACTCAATTACCCCCCTGAGGTAACCTGGCACCTACCTCTGTACAAGAATGCACTTCGCCCTGGAATTTACGGGACATTAATCCGAATCTTTCATAAATTTTTTAACCGCCAGTGGACAGCCAGCCATGGCAAAGTTTTAATTGCCGGTCTGTACTGGCAATCTACATCTTCGTATGCCGATTCACTCTGGCTTGCTGCTCCAGTTGATGCCGATAACCAGGCAGTCCAGACACTGCTTATCACGGCTCAAAGATCGTTGAAATCCGTACGGACATTGCGGTTGGAATACCCAGCCGGGCAGTCAGCAGCTGGTATCCAGTCTGCGGGATTCTTCCCACAGCAAACCCTGATATGGATGTCACTCAATCTGGCAGATTCCGGGTTCAAGAATTGACTTTCGCTCCAACTGGGCGTATACTTATCTTGCTGGAGAAACCAACTTGCGAGGATTGAACTTAAAAGCTGATCTTGCAACCATCTAAAAAAGGCACGCGATGCGCGTGCCTTTTTTCTAAATAGTCAGGTCGTCCACCAGAGGGTTAACCGGTGAATTCTTTATTTCCAGCGAGATTAGTCCTGCAGGTTACCCTGGAAACAATAAAAAAAATTCTATTGAAAGGAGATCAATATCGATGGATTATGGAATGATTGGAAAAATAGAAAAAGCAAAGCGTTACGCTGAGCAGCGCGACCGTATCAGGATTGATTCTCTTCAGGTTACATTCATGGGTCAAAATAATGACCATATCGTCAAATTGCAGGACAGTGAATGGTCCTGTGACTGTGAGTTCTTTCAGAGCCGGCAGCGCTGCAGCCACACGATGGCATTGGAGATTATTTTCGAAGGTATGCTTCCCGAAGGAGCGGCTCTGGCGTAAACGCATCCTTACAATCTTTCTGAAAGTTATCAATAATTCAGGCGCAATTTCCTTTGGAAATTTGCGCTTTTTTTATCATGCGCCTTTACCGGATTGCCCCACGGTTGTTTTCTTGAACAAAACAACTGAGATAAAATAAATTCGAACTTTACCTTTTCTCTTCTCTGATAAAGGTGTTCTAAACTGGTAAATTATGGAAAATTCAGAGAATGTTTTAGATGAGAATGCCGGGATCACAGCCATCATTCCAGCATACAACGAAAGCTTGCGAATCGGGGAGGTGATCCGGACTGCGCGACAATTCCTGCCGGTTCTTGTGGTTGATGACGGGTCAACCGACGACACGGCAGAAATCTCAAGGTTAGCAGGCGCCAACATCATCTCGTATTCCCCTAATCGGGGTAAAGGCGCTGCCCTGCGGGCAGGTTTCACCCATGTTTTATCATCTGATTGCAAAGCAGCGGTCACTCTTGATGCAGACGGACAGCACGACCCCGGGGATATTCCCGGATTTCTTGCATACTACCGGAAAACCAACAGCGACCTTATCATTGGTATGCGAGATTTCAGAGACATGCCGCTGACAAGAAGGCTGGCGAACAGCCTCGGACAACTGTCTTTCTCCTGGGCGGTCGGGGGATGGATCCCGGATAACCAGTCCGGCTTCAGACTGCTCAGTAAACGCTTGATGGAACAAATGCTCATCAGCTCCGAAATGGGATTTGAATTTGAAGTTGAAATGATCGTACGATGTATCCAGATGGGATACCATCTAGAATGGGTGCCAATCCGCACCATCTATACCGGGGAGAGCAGCCATATCAAACCGCTCAAGCACATTAAAGAATTCACCCGGATGGTGATATTAACCCGTCGAATGCGGGATTCTATTTAACTGAAAGGGTGATCTCATCGCAATGCAGGTTCAGCTCCACACCCATTCATACTTCTCATTTCTTGAAGGCGTGCCCTCGCCCGAAGAACTGGTCCAGGCGGCTATAGAGCAGGGCTTGCAGGCGCTCGCCCTGACGGACCGCCGCTGCCTGACTGGTGCAGTCGAATTCTACGATGCATGCACGCAGTCTGGAATCAAGCCCATCTTGGGACTCGATATCGATATTGCACTTCCCGGTTATTTGTCTTCGCTTTCACCAGCAGCAGGATCTGGCAGGCTCACTCTGCTGGCAGAAAAAGACTCTGGCTGGCCCAGCCTGTGCCGCTTGAGCAGCCTGCTTCAGAGCGATCCTGCTGGCAACTCAAATGCGCCGCTGAACCTGGAAGACCTGGTAAACTGTTCTTCCGGCCTGGTCTGCCTGGCAGGCGGGACGGATGGCATCTCAACCAACCTGGTGCTTGCAGGGGACCAGATCACCGCTTTGAAATGGCTGACAGGATTATCAGAAATATTCCCCGGCTGCCTGTACATCAAGCTGGAACTAAACACATTCGGCGAAAATACCAGCCTGTATAAACTGGCAAGGCTCGCCAGGCAAGCAGGAATTCCTTGCGCAGCTTCCCACAACATATACCATATAACAGAAAGCCAGGCCGGACAGGCACGCTTGCTGGCAGCAATCCAAACCAACAAAACGCTGGCGCAGGTCACTCCAGCTGACCTCCCACCACCTGAAGCCCATTTTCTAAACAGCGCTGAGATGGAAAGGCGCTTTTTCCACCATCCTCAGGCGCTCTTAACAGCTGTTGAAATCGCGGAACGATGCAACCTGAAACTCCCCCTGGGTCAGGTTAAATTCCCGAAAATCGACCTGCCTGAGAACCTCACCCCCATCGAGGTGCTGGCCTCGAGAGCTGAAACCGGAGCCTGCGCAATTTACGGTCAGATAACTCCCGAGATCAGCCAGCGGCTTAATCATGAAATCGGTGTGATCGATGAACTGGGGTTTGCGCCTTTATTCCTGATCATGGACCAGGTAATCGATTTCGCTCGCCGCAGCGGAATACCCACTTCTTCGCGCGGCTCCGCCTCATCGTCATTGGTCGCGCACTGCCTCGGGATTACAGATCCGGATCCGATCCGCCTCAACCTTTACTTCGAACGCTTCTTGAACCCTGCCCGCCAGACGCCTCCGGATATCGATACTGATATCTGCTCCAAGCGCCGGGATGAGGTGATCCGCTTTGTTTACGAACGATTTGGCGCTGAGCGGGTGGCGATGGTGAGCACGGTCAACCGCTTCCGCCCGCGCTCGGCACTGCGTGAGACCGCCAAAGCCCACGGGTTATCCCAATCCGAAATCCGGAAACTCGCGGACCAGCTCCCCTACCGCTGGTACAGGTCTTCTGAAAACAGCCGGGAGGAGGATGGACCTTATACTGAACTGTACAGCAGTTTTACCTCAGACCGCCACCGTAAAATTTTCAAAGATGCACAGGACATTATCGGGATTCCGAGGCACCTCTCCATCCACCCGGGCGGGGTCGTGATCACGCCCGGGCGCCTGGAGGAGATCACCCCAACCCAGGTGGCTTCCAAAGGTGTGCTCATCAGCCAGTTCGATCTGCAATCGGTCAAAAGGCTCGGTCTGGTCAAAATTGACCTGCTTGGGATTCGCGGGCTGTCAGTTCTTGGCGAGGTGGCGAATGCCCTACTGGAAAGAGAGCAAAACCAAAAAAGATCCGCCCTCGAACTTCTTGACAGCATTCCGGAGGATGACCCCGAAACCGCCGCTACCGTCGAGCGCGCCCTCACGATCGGCTGTTTTCAAATTGAAAGCCCGGGCATGCGCGCCACCCTCAGAGAAGTCCAGGCGCGCAGTGTGGATGACCTGATGGTCGCCCTGGCGCTTTACCGGCCAGGCCCGCTGACAGGGGGATTGAAAGATCATTTTGTGCGCCGCCATAAAGGCATTGACCCGCCCTCCTACATTCACCCAAGCCTGAAACCGTTGTTGAACGAGACTTACGGCGTGATTCTGTACCAGGAACAGGTACTGCGCATCGCTCACGAACTGGCAGGTTTCAGCCTCAGCGAAGCGGATTTGCTGCGCAGGGCAATGAGCCACTTTGATCCAGGGAAGAAGATGGTTACGCTCAGAAATAAGTTCCTCGAGAGAGCGCATGAACGCTTCAATGTCCCTGCGGAGAGCGCAGCTCAGATCTGGGAATTAATGGCGGCTTTCGCAGGTTACGGGTTTCCAAAGGCGCACGCCGCTTCCTATTCCCAGGTCGCATGGCGTTCCGCATGGTGTAAAACCCATTTTCCTGGTTTATTTATGGCGGCGGTACTGGCAAATTGGGGCGGTTATTACCGCCAGAGCGTCTACCTCACAGAAGCGCGCCGTTTAGGCCTGCAAATCCGCCCGCCACTGGTTAATAACGCCAGGAGTGAATTCACATTCCAGGTTATCAATGGGGTCGATTGCCTGGTGATGGGTCTTAACCAGGTCCGCGACCTCGCCCGGCGGACCGAGTCCCGGATCAGAGAGATGCGGCCTTTCGATTCGCTGTCTGATTTTTTAACCAGGGTTGATCCGCGTCCGATCGAGGCTAACCACTTGATCATGGTTGGAGCGCTTGAAGACCTTGGGGGAATCCCCCAAATGCTTGCCCAGGTTGAGAACCAGAGCTGGACAAAGGGTCAGCTTCCGCTCTTCCAATCCCTGCCTTCAATCAAAGACGAATGGACCCTCGCTCAAAAAGCTTCCGCCCAGGAAAAAATCCTCGGGGCAAGCGTTAGCGTCCACCCGCTTGAATTATACAAAGCTCGAATAGCTCGCGAAGACTGTCTCACCACGGTCGAAGCGGCGGCGCGCATCTCGCAGCAGGTCCGCATCGCAGGCATGCGCCAGACCTGGCGCCGTTTTGGCGGTCCGGGAGGCGAATATACCTACTATATGTCGCTTGAAGACCTGGAAGGCATAATTGACGTCGTGCTGCCTGGGGATTTGCACCGCCGCTACAGGTCTGAACTTTCCGGCCCCGGACCCTATATTATTGAAGGAATCGTCGAGCTGGATATCGAGCGCGGCGAACCTTTTATTAAAGCTCACCGCATATGGAATATCGCTGATCGGGCGTAATCTGGCGGAGAGGGTGGGATTCGAACCCACGGTGGCCCAAAGGCCACAACGGTTTTCGAGACCGCCCCAATCGTCCACTCTGGCACCTCTCCGATGTATGTGACCGGACGCAATCCTGCCCGGTGTGGAAGATTATAGCAAAGACTCCCGAAGTATTCTACTATTTACAACCGCGATTGGGTTGGCTGTCCCGCCGGGGTTTTATAACTCCACACTTGAATGCAGTTCAGGGAAATACACCTTATCAAACCCGTTATCTTTCATTTTCTCTATCAGCGGTTCCGCTCCTCTCGCCTCACCATGCACAAGGAAGGTGCTTTTCAAAGAATCCCGGGTCGCCTGGACATAATCGAGCAGGAAGTCTTGGCCGGCGTGAGCGGAAAGGCCGCCGATCGTCTGAACTTCCGCCCGCAGCTCATAAACATCACCAAAGATCTTCACCCGTTCCTCCCGGTCAGCTATCCTTCTTCCAAGGGTATGGGGCGCCTGCCAGGAGACAATCAAAACCGTGTTGAGCGGATTTTCAATGTTGTTCTTGAGATGATGCAGGATCCGGCCTGCTTCCGCCATCCCCGAAGCCGAGATGATCACCATCGGGTCTCGGCGGTTGTTCAACGCTTTTGATTCCTCCACAGACCGTGTGTAAACAAGGTTGTCGAATCCCAGAGCAGCTCTGTGCTCATCATTTGCGATAAATTTCCGGGTTTCCTGATCAAAGCATTCCGGATGCGCCCGGAAGATGTCTGAAGCGTTCACAGCCAGCGGGCTGTCAACATAAATCGGGATTTCAGGTATTTCGTCGTTGTCCATCATGCGGTGCAGGTCGTAAACCAGTTCCTGGGTGCGTCCGACCGCAAAAGCCGGGATGATTACCTTACCGCCCCGGCTGGTGGTTTTTTTCACCACCTCGCGCAGTTCGTCGTACGCCTGCTGCGGCTCCCGGTGAAGTTTGTCCCCGTATGTACATTCCATGATCATATAGTCAGCGTTATCGGGGGTTACCGGATCGCGGATCAACGGCAGATCCAATCTGCCTATATCACCAGAAAACCACAGGCGGAATTTACGACCCTTTTCTTCGATATCCAGAACAACAGCCGCAGAACCCAGTATGTGTCCGGCATCTACAAGGTACGCCACAACTCCGGGTACCGGCTCGAACTTCTGGAGGTAAGGCATAGGTTGAAAATACTGGGCGACGTGAGCGGCGTCTTCAATCGTGTAGAGAGGTTCAGTTGGGGATAATCCCTGCTTAGCCCTTCTTTTATTCACATACTCTACATCCGCCTCCTGGATATGTCCAGAATCTATCAGCAT
This sequence comes from Anaerolineales bacterium, assembly GCA_046259385.1. Classification (GTDB taxonomy): domain Bacteria; phylum Chloroflexota; class Anaerolineae; order Anaerolineales; family UBA4823; genus CAVWDI01. The sequence goes on along the minus strand of JBJYWI010000083.1, from coordinate 25,691 downwards.
CAGATTGGCGAGATGGGCGCTGGCAGGAGTTGTGTAAATTGGACCCGTGTACCCGGTTTTGACCAGGTTCGGAAGATTACCGCTGTGGTCGATGTGGGCATGCGAAAGGATCACCGCGTCCAACTGCTCAGGGTTATATTGAAAATTCCGATTGCGCTCATATGTCTCGCTCCGGCGGCCTTGAAACAGCCCGCATTCAAGAAGCAGCCGGTATCCATTCACTTCAATTAAATGCTGGGACCCTGTGACGGTTTGAGCAGCGCCGTGAAACCAAATTTTCATCAATTAATCCTTCAGTACCGCGATTATCTCTTCCCCAAAATGTTCCATCCGCCAGGGGACAGCCTTGAAAACTTCTGCAAGTTCATCCAGGGAATGGGGGTTTCTTTTTGCGACTTTGAATAATAGATCCCGAGGCAGGATAACATCCGGGCCCACACCCATATTCTGGGCGGTGATTTTGCGCCACTGCTTCAGGTTATCCACCCGGTACAAATATTTGCCGTTTGATTTTGTTCGTTTCGGAGGGTAAATTGGCTTTGCCTGCATTCCGGTCTGAACCGCAACCAGGAGCTTGGCACCGTGGCGTTTCACCTGACTGTCGCTTACCCCTGGCACCCTATTCAGTTCGTCCAGATCAACTGGGGTCTGTTCGGCAATACTCAATAGTGTCCGGTCACTTAACACTTTGAACAACGGTAAATCTCTCTTTCGGGCGATTTCGTCCCGATACCGGCATAATTCCAGCAAAACCGCCGCTTTTTGAGGGACGAGATCATTCGATCCGTTCACCCGCCAGAAGTTTTGCTCAACATTTCCGGGTTGATATGCATTCTTCTTGATCGCCTTCACCCGAGACAAGCGTTTAAAATCTTCAACTGCCAGCCTTACCAGATTGCGCTCGATCAGCTCCCTGCGCAGCAAATCGCGCAGCGAAAGCAGGTAATGGGTATCCTGCTGGGCATAAAGTTTGAGATACATGGGCAAAGGTCGTTCGCCCCAGTTTGCCCGCTGGTAACGCTTGTTGATGCGTACGCCAAACTTATCCTTTAATAGCGAACCCAAACCTAGAGCCGGGTATCCAAGAATACCCGCGGCAATCATCGTATCAAACAGGTTGGAAAAATTGAATTCAAAATCACGGTGCAGGCAAATCAGATCATATTCCGCAGCATGAAAAACCTTTTCGACCCTCGAGCTGGAAAATACCGGCTCCAGAGGGGATACATTCTTTAAGACAATCGGGTCGACCAGGTAGTCCGTTGAATAGGTCGAGAATTGGATCAGGCATACTCTTTCCTGATACGCATGCAGGCTGTTGGATTCAGTGTCAACCGCAATTATTTGTTCTCTTAACAGTTCGCCAGCCAGCCTTTCCAACGCAGACTTGTTTGATATATAGACCGGCTCTCCTATACTCTGGGGTTTCATTTAAATTCTTTTTCTATCTATTCTCTTTTCCATCACAAGTGCGTTTTCACCATCCCGGTAATATGCCAGCCATGTTTCGATTTCCCGGTAACCGAATTTCCGGTAAAGTTTAATTGCTGATGTATTAGTGGCGCGCACACTCAGCTTTATGACTGGCTGGCGCAGTTGGGATTCGCTCTCCACCAGCAGCGCGCTGGCAATGCCTCTCCGCTGGTAATCCGGCTCCACGCAAATTGTGGCAATCCAGGCTTGACTTTGGGAGTTGCGGATATCGATCCCTACAAACCCGACCATTTTATCATCCGCTACTGCTTTTAACCGCAGCACGTTTGGAAATGTTAGTATACCGATTAAATCGAACAGCGGCCATGAATCTTTTGGAAAGCACAGCTTTTCCACCCTGCGCAGCTGATTCAAATCCTTCCAGCATGCCGGTTCAATCATGGCTCTGTCCCCTCTCACTCCGGTTGATGAGGTCTCCATCTTAATTTAAAAAACAGGGTGCGCAATATACCCCTGCGGCTGCTGCACACCCTGCCTAGCTGACTTTATTCTTCTTTGCCTTTTACAAAATTCTCCAATAAGCTGGTGAACTCCATCGGGAAAATATATTTTGTCGCTGGAGAAGAGCCCAACGCCTTCAGGGTGTCGAAATACTGGAGGGTCATCGTTTTTGGATCGACTGTTTTGGCGATATTGTAAATCTGGTTCAGGGCATTCGAGAAACCTTCCGCGCGTAGGATTTGTCCCTGGCGCTGGCCTTCCGCCAACAGGATCTCTGCCTGCCTGGCACCCTCCGCCTTTAAAATCGATGCCTGTTTTTCACCGTCCGCTACATTGATGGCGGCTTCGCGCTGTCCGGTCGATTCGGTCACCACTGCCCGCCGGTTTCTCTCAGCTGACATCTGGCGGTTCATCGCGTCCTGGATCTCCTTGGGCGGATTGATCTCCCTGATCTCTACATTCGTCACTTTCACCCCCCACCGCTCAGTCACCTCGTCCAGGCGCGCCCGCAGCAGGTTGTTGATATGTTCCCGCTTTGAAAGCACGTCATCCAGTAATATTCCGCCGATCACCGCCCGCAGGGTTGTTGTCGCCATTCCCTGGGCTGCAGACTCGAAATCCTGCACCTGCAGCACACTTTGGGTTGGGTCAAGCACCTTGTAGTACCAGATAAAATCCACATTGACTGAGGCATTGTCCTGGGTGATCGAATTTTGATGCGGTATCTCGCGGACCTGCTCCCGCAGATCCACTCTCACGGACCGGTCAATAATTGGAATAAGAAAAATTATCCCGGGACCTTTCGCCCCCACACACCTCCCCAACCTGAAGATAACCAGCCTTTGAAATTCCGGGACAACCTTTATAGCAGCGGCGATGAACGCAACTGCGATCAGGATCACCGCACCAACCAGGCATAATGCCACACTGCTGACACTTTCTAACATTTCACAACCTCCATTTCAATTTTTCGAATAAACAATTGATTGTTCACCGCCGCCGGTTCCATGGCAACCATGCCGCCGTCCTTAAAATTCTTCATCGTTTATTGGTTCAACCACCAGGACAAAACCATCCCTTTCGACCACTTTTACAGTTGTGCCTTCGTTTATCGGCACTGGACTTGAAGCTGTCCAGAGTTCACCAGCTACCTGCACAGAACCTTCTTCGTGAATATCCGATTTTGCTATACCTTGCTCGCCAATCAGAGCTTCCAGATCGTGGGTCGGCCGGGCACTCCTCGCCTCCAGAATCTTTCTCCCTGCAATCCAGAAGAAACCTCCCATAAACAAAGAGACCGCCAGAGCCAGAAATGGATTTACCGCCGGAAACCACCAGTCCTCGCCCCCGAACAGGAACGCAGAACCCACCACCATTGCCGCTATTGCACACGCCAGGTAGACCAGTTTCGCTGGATATCTCAGCGCCAGAAAGAATAAAACAAAACTGGCAAGTAGGACAATTAACGCCCACCAATTAATTATCCCCTGCAAACTGTATACAACCCAGCCCGCCAGAATTAAGGTGATCAATCCAAAAATCTCAAGCACGCCCGTTCCCGGGCTTAAAATCGCCAGGGCTGTAAAGAAGACGCCAGCTGCCAGCAGCAGGTAAGCAATATTGGGATCAAGAAGAATATCCATCTTTTTTTCCGTTTCAGGTTTACGTTATTGGTTAATAAACATTATACAACCTCTTTAGAGCGATATCAATTTTCGCTTTCTCTCCTCAGTCGCAACTAACCTAAGGCTGCAATTATATTAATTAAAAATTTTACGGTCAATGCTGATTTTATCTGCGTATTTTACGAAATCATTCGGTCGAATCAGATCCAGAAGAACGCTCCATGGTGCCCGCCAATAAATTTGCAGCAGACATGGTATAAATACAAATGTGCAAAAAAGTTACCCTTTTTTTCCGGCGCGCAGAAGGGGCTATCTCTTCCTCACCGGAGTTTTGATCATTCTGTCTTTAGGGGGAATTATTGCGGTTTGGGTATCCATACACTCCCGGACAAGCGCAGGTTTTCTTTCTTTATTCATTCCCTCCCTGTTGATATTATGTACAGTTCCGATATTAATATATTACTTATATGCTTTGAGAAATGCCTGCTACCTGATTGAAAGAGATGGAATCCGGTTGCACTGGGGTCTGCGCCAAGAGGACATTCCCATAACCGAAATTCAATGGATGCATCCGGCCGATAAACTGGAAACGCGGCTGCCTCTTCCCCTAGTCCGCCTGCCTGGGGCCGTACTGGGCTCCCGCAAAATCAGGCAAGGAGGCGAGATTGAATATCTGGCATCCAGCACCAAGAACCTGATCGTCATCGCCAGAATAGATAAAGCCTACGCTCTTTCTCCCAGCAGGCCGGCTGAATTTATTAACACCTACCAGCGTTTCACCGAGATGGGCTCTTTTATTCCTTTCGACCCCCAGTCGGTGTACCCTTCACACATTCTAAACCTGGTCTGGAAGTCAACCCCTGCCAGGTTGTTGATCATCTCTGGCGCGTTGATTTGTATAAGCCTTCTGGGAATGGTCGCAATTGGGATAACATCCGGAGAAGACATTCACCTGCGCTTTCTATCAGATGGAACGCCGGGGGAAGCCATCCCAGCTATCCGGTTGTTACTGCTCCCATTAATGAACACGTTCTTTTTTCTGGTAGATTTATTTGCCGGGCTGTATTTCTTTCTCGACAACCGCAAAGGATACATCGCTTATCTGCTTTGGGGATCCGGTTTGCTCACTGCGATTATTTTTATGAGCGGCGCTCTTTATATTCTGGGGACTCGCTGAACTTTACCCTACGGTTATCAACAGAATTTCAGGTTTTATCCCCACCACCGCGGTATTTTTCCACAACAAAACATCATTTATCCACAATTATATACACATTTATTTTAATCAATCCCCGGGCACTTCACTAACAGGAGCCCAGCTTAAACACCCACACCTATAGACCAGCCTGCTTTATATTCAATCGATATCCATTTTAAATGGGAATTTGCACCGGTTTGGGACACCCGCAATATTATTCCGTAATATGAATACCGGGCTGCTTACCTGCTGGAGTATAATTTTAATTATTCGGCGTTTTTTTACCAAGCAAGACTCTGAGACTGAAATAGATATAAAGTCGTAGGCTTGAATGTCTTCCATAGATGAAATAAAAGCCCGGATCGATATAGTAGACCTGGTGCGCGAAACAGTTGATATTCGCCGGTCGGGCAAAAACTACACCGGATTTTGCCCGTTCCATCCAAATACGCGCACTCCCGCGTTCGTTGTCTTTCCAGAAACGGGCACCTGGCGCTGTTTCGGCCAATGCAATGAAGGGGGTGACATCTTTGGTTTTGTCATGAAGAAAGAGGGATGGGATTTTTCTGAAACCCTCAAGTACCTGGCAGATCGAGCCGGTATCCAGCTTCGCCCGCCAACAGAAGAGGAAAAGGCTGCTGCTGAAGAGAATGAGGGTCTGCGCGAAATTCTTGAAGAGGCGCTGGTTTTTTACAGCCACCAGCTCAGGAATTCCCCCCGGGGACTCGAAACCCTTGATTATCTCCATAATGAGCGCAACCTTACTGATCAGACAATCGAAGCGTTCGGTCTTGGCTACGCGCCGGATTCGTGGGAAAGTACTCTTCAGCATTTCCGGCAAAAGGGATATCAGGATCCTGACCTACTTGCTTGCGGATTGGCCAGCGAGCGAGATACAGGCGGCCTGTACGACCGTTTCAGGAACCGCCTGATGTTCCCAATCAGGGATGCCCGCAGCCGGATGGCGGGTTTTGGCGCCAGAATCCTGGACCCGGAAGATGTCCCTAAGTTTCTTAACTCCCCCCAGACGGTAGTATTCGATAAGAGCCGCCTGCTTTACGGACTAGACCGGGCTCGCAGGGCAATTCGAATGCAGGAACAGGTGACGATTGTCGAGGGATATCTCGATGTGATCGCGCTTCACCAGGCAGGTTTCACCAATACTGTCTCCCCCATGGGTACTGCACTTACGGAACATCATCTATTCCTTATAAAGAAATACACCCAGCATATTATCCTGGCCCTTGACCCGGACGCCGCCGGCGAGGAAGCTACTATACGTGGCCTTGATATTGCCCGGGCAACCCTGGATCGCGAGCGCGATCCGGTCTTCGACCCGCGCGGCCTTATGCGGCACGAGGCTCGTCTTAAAGCCGATATCCGGGTCACAATGCTCCCACAAGGACTGGACCCGGATGAAATAGTCCACCGCGATCCTGAAGAATGGAGAAGGATACTCGATAATGCGCGCCCAATTGTGATTCATGTCATGGAAACGCTTGCAGCCAAACGTGACCTAGATGATCCAAAAGTGAAAACGGAAATCGCTGCGAGGGTTTTCCCCTTGATTGAAGACCTGCCCAACCCGATTGAACGAGATACGTATCGACAGAGATTGGCGCGCCTGTTACACATCGATGAAAGGACTCTGCTCGAATTTCACCCCTTGAAAGCGCCTGCCCGCAGACGCAGAAACTATCCAACCCTTGAGCCTGATCGAGAATCAGCGACACACACGGCGGCTACCAGCAGTCACTCGCTGGAGGCACACTGCCTGGGGGTTCTTCTGCGCAGACCGGAACTGCTCTACCAGGTAGACCGTCGCCTCCAGGAAGCAGGATTAGCGCGTCTGTCAGCGCGTGATTTCCAGCATGCAGACCACAAAACGATAATGCGCTTATTCCAGGAATCCGTCAACCAGGACATCGGTGAACCACTTAATTACATCTTTAACAGCCTATCCCTGCCTATGATGGAACTGGCTGATGATCTGCTGGAACGCACAGGCAAACTTAACCCAGATGATGAACGTGTCCAGGAGGATTTAATGCGCGGTTTGCTTGAACTGCGCACCCGCAACCTTCGCCAGGATATTGAGTACCTGCGTTACCTGATGGAAGATGCCCAAGCTGATGGAGACCCAAAAGCTACTGGTTACATGCAGAAGATGCTGCAACACACCGATGACCTCAAACGCCTCAATTTTGCCCTTGCTGATTACACCAGCCGGGCGGCCACTCATCGCCAGCGAGGAATCTAAACCATGCCTGCACCTGTATCCAATAAGGATAAAAACGAACCTCCTGATAAGCTAAGAACCGACTCCGAGAGCCAGGATTCCCTAAGCGATCCCACTCTTCTTGCCGAGATCAGCGAAGATCCGGTCAGGCTCTACCTCAAGGAAATCGGAAGTATCGAACTTCTTGATTCAGACCAGGAATTCTGGCTGGCAGCCAGGATCGAAGCCTCCCGTCGGATTGATACACTGAAACGCCAGCACCCACTGGCACGCGGACAACCGACTGCCCCAGGAAAATCCAAGGATGGTACGGCTGGAATTTATGCAGCACTTTACGAGGAGTTGACGACATCCTGGAAGCGATTGGTGGAGGATGCCACCCGCCTTGGATACGAATGTCCTGACCTGGGTCAAATACTGGACGAAGGCCAGAATTTACGCCGTAACTGGCATTTGAGCAGCCGCTCCTACCTGCGAGGTTACCTGGATAATGGGCTGTGGGGTGGTGATTTGCTCTGGGATGGCATTGCCCAGCATGCATTTACTGTATTCCTTTATCTATACACTCTCCCTGACAGCATCGTCCAACCTCTTCAAGATTTTATCTCCATGGAAAGGGACCTGCCAGATCTGAAAATTTTCAATAGCTACCTCTCTGGAAATGTTGAATTACAATCTGAAATTGACCAAATTTACAAGCTCAGTGACGAAGCCTATCAAGCCCTAATCCGCGCTAACCTCAGACTGGTTGTCAGCGTTGCAAAACGCTATATCGGCAGAGGGACTTCATTTCTTGACCTGATTCAAGAAGGCAATATTGGTCTTCTGCGTGCGGTCTCAAAATTCGACCCTGCCCGCGGGTATAAATTCAGCACCTATGCAACATGGTGGATCCGCCAATCAATAAGCCGCTCGATTGCGGACCAAGCCCGCACAATCCGGATCCCGGTTCACGTTTTTGAATCAATCAACCGCTTGCTGCGTGTCCAGCGCGAATTGATCCAGCGGCTAGGGCGCGAACCTACTAGAGAAGACATCGCACTTGAGGCAGGATATCTGGATCCAGAGGATCGACAGGTTGTCCTTGAGTCTCTGGGAAAATCCATGCCCATAGATGAGGACGTTCGCCGGCGCTGGGAACTAGCAACCGCTAAGGTTGATCGAATCATGCGCGCTATGGAAGAGCCGATGTCCCTTGAGAGCCCGGTCGGATTTGAGGACAGCAGCCAGTTAGGCGATTTTATTGAAGACCAGGACGCTGTCGAACCAATCGATGCTGCTGCCCGGGATATGCTTCGAGAATCGATCCAGGATGCCATGGCTGTTCTTACTGAGCGGGAGCGCCAGGTTCTAGAAATGCGCTACGGGCTTTTAGATGGAAGAGACCATACCCTGGAGGAAGTAGGACAGCATTTTAATGTAACCCGTGAACGCATCCGCCAGATTGAAGCCAAAGCCCTGCGCAAGCTCCGCCACCCCACCCGCAGCAGCCAGCTGCGCGACTACCTTAAGTAAGGTTAAAAGTTTGTGAAATTTGACGCTTTTGAACACGTATGATAAACTACTTTGACTTTTGTTTAAGCATTTATAATTATTTTATTAAGGCAGACTGCTTGGCTATTGTTTACCTGAAATGCGCGTCCCATCCGGCGAATAAATTGAACCGGACTTTTTTGAACGCCAGCATTTCACCCCAAAAAAACAGATAAATATACAACTCCAGGAGATCATAAGAGACCACTATGCTGCAAGAATATCTTCCTATCGCCGTACTGTTGGTCTTGGCGACCGGGCTGGCGGGGCTGGTTATCGCAATCGGTCATCTTTTTGGACCCCGCAGACCCACCCAGAGAAAATCCATGCCCTATGAATCGGGCATGCGTCCTATCGGGCCTGGAACCCGCCGCCTTCCTGTCCGTTTCTATTTGATTGCGGTGTTATTTATCCTCTTTGATATTGAAGTTGTTTTCTTCTTTCCATGGGCAGTAGTTTACAAAAAACTCGGTCTGTTTGGTTTGGTCGAGATGCTGATCTTTATTGTCATCTTAATGGTAGGTTATGTGTATGCGTGGAAGAAAGGAGCGCTTGAATGGGAGTAGAACAGAAACTGGGGGATTTTGGAGTGGTGACCACAACCCTGGAGAAAGCGGTTAATTGGTCACGCACCAGAGCGATGTGGCCAATGTTATTTGGACTGGCATGCTGCGCTATCGAGATGATGTCTGCCCAGGCTGCAAATTATGATATGAGCCGCTTTGGAATGGAACTGATGCGCGCCAGCCCGCGCCAGTCAGATCTGATGATTGTAGCCGGTAGGGTAACCCGGAAAATGAGCCCCGTCCTGCGCAGACTGTATGATCAGATGCCGGATCCAAAATGGGTAATCTCAATGGGAGATTGTGCATCCTGTGGGGGTATCTTCAATAATTACGCAATAGTCCAGGGGGTGGATGAAATTGTTCCTGTCGATGTATATGTCGCCGGTTGCCCGCCTCGACCAGAAGCGTTGATCCACGGTGTTGTAACCCTTTATGAAAAAGTTTACGGAGAAAAAGTAAAGGATTGGGCATAGACCTGTTATGGATGAAAAACTTGAAACTGTTGCTGAAAACCTTATCCAGCGCTTTGCTGCGGACAAGCAGGTCTTTAAAGACGAGTTGAGTCTAACAATCAAACCAGAACAGATAGTCAAAGTTTGTCTAGCTCTAAGAGACGAACACAATTTTGAAATCCTAACCGAACAGACTGCAGTTGACTATTGGCCAGAACAGACCCCACGCTTCCATGTGATATACAGGTTTCGCTCACTTAAACACAACCTGATAATCGGATTGCGTGTGTCTCTGGATGGCAATTTTCCCAAACTGCCAACCATCGAAGAAGTATACAAAAATGCAAATTGGTTTGAGCGGGAACTCTGGGATATGTTTGGCATTCAAGCCGAAGGTCATTCTGACCTGCGCAGGATTGTTTTACCACACGATTGGGAAGGACACCCGCTCCGGAAAGATTACCCGCTCGGTTATGAAGAGGTGCAGTACTCTTTCAATTTTGAAGAAATCGACCTGCGCAAACCTTATGCCGAGGAATAATAGCACTTAATTTATTAAAAGAAAAAATCGATATGACTGAACAAACGCAGTTCATACTGACAGAATCATCCATGGATGAAATAAAACACCTGGTGACCGATCGCGCCATCCGGGGTGAGACTGTACTGCTGAACATGGGACCTCAGCATCCCAGCACACACGGTGTCCTCAGGCTGCTCCTCGAGCTTGATGGCGAAGAGGTAATCAACTGTATTCCGGATGTTGGCTTCCTGCACACAGGGATCGAGAAGAACATGGAAGCCAAAACCTACGAAAAATCCATCACGATGACCGACCGGTTGGATTACCTCAACAATCTGGGAAACAATCTAACATACTGCATGGCGATTGAAAAACTAACCGGACTCGATGTCCCCGAACGCGCCCAAGCGATCCGGGTGATCATGGCGGAACTGCAAAGGATTGCTTCCCACCTGATTTTCCTGGCGACAACCGGTTTGGATGTGAACGCCACCTCTGTCTGGATGTACTGCTTCCGTGAGCGCGAGATGATACTGGATATTTTTGAGATGTGCTCCGGTCAGCGCATGATGACCACGTTTATCCGGCCCGGAGGTCTCTGGCGGGATGTACCGGTGGAATTTGAAGAGGCTGTGCGCAAATTTATCAAAATTTTCCCGTCTCGCGTTGATGAATACGAAGCCCTTTTGACGAATAATCCCGTGTTTCTTGACAGAACAGTCAATATGGGGGTGCTCACCCCCGAAGATGCTCTCGCCTGGGGTGTAACAGGTCCTATGCTGCGGGCATCGGGTATAGATCACGACCTGCGAAAATCCAAACCATATTCCGGTTACGAGCAGTATGAATTTGACGTCCCTGTCCGCAGCGAGGGCGACACCTTTGCAAGATATATTGTCCGCATAGAAGAGATGCGCCAGGCAACCCGCATCATCGAACAGGCCCTTGATCATCTGCCGTTTGGACCAGTTCGCAGCAATAATCGAAAATACGTCCCTCCCCCGCGCTCTGAGCTTGGCATAAGCATGGAGGCGTTAATCCACCACTTCAAACTCTGGACCGAAGGTTACAACGTTCCAAAGGGATCGGTATTCGTATCGACCGAATCGCCGCGCGGCGAACTGGGCGTTTATCTGGAGAGTGATGGAGGCCCGAAACCCTATCGGGTGCACTGGCGCACCCCATCTTTCACAAACCTGCAGGTTTTGCCTCTCCTTGCCAGGAATCATCTCGTCGCTGATCTGGTTCTCCTGATTGGAACTGTCGATATTGTCCTTGGGGACGTCGACAGGTAATTAAACTATGTTGAGGAATTATGCTGGTTGAAAAATATGCGCAGGAAGTAAGTCAAATTCTAGCGAAATACCCGCCGGAAGAACGCCGGGCAGCTGTAATGCCTTTATTGTATCTGGTACAGCGTGATCAAATGTTTATCGACCGCAAATCTATGGATGAAGTCGCCAGCATACTGGGGATTTCAACTACAGATGTCGCCTCGGTGGTGGGGTTTTATACACTTTTCCATGACAAAAAAGGTGGCAAATTTTACATCCAAGTCTGCACGGATTTGCCCTGCGCACTACGGGGAGCGGACAAGTTCATGGAACAATTGTGTGAGAGATTGGGTATTGAGCCCGGCCAAACAACCCCGGATGGCCTTTTTACTGTGGAACCGGTGATGTGTCTGGCGGCATGCGACCGGGCTCCAATGTTCCAGCTACAATCCGCTGAGGGGCTGGAATACCACGAAAACCAGACTGTCGAAAACGCGCTTTCATTAATTGAAGGTTTGCGGGCACAGATAGCTCACAAGGGTGGATTGAAACGGAGGCAGGATCATGAATAATGAATCAGCTGGCGCTGGTTTTAAGCATATCCTTCTGCGCCATCGTGACCATCCCGATTTAGATAACTTAGAGATCTACCGCCAGAAAGGTGGATACCGCGCATTCGAAAATGTAGTTACTTCCATGCAGCCTGAAGAGGTAACTGAAATTGTGAAAGCCTCCGGCCTGCGAGGTCGGGGTGGAGCGGGTTTCCCAACCGGTTTGAAATGGTCTTTCATCGACAATAATGCCTGGCCGCATTATGTGGTAGCAAACGCGGACGAATCAGAACCTGGGACGTTCAAAGACCGGGAGATTATGGAGGGCAATCCATTCCAGTTCCTTGAAGGACTCGCAATCTGCGCCTATGCAATTCAGGCGAACACATCCTATATTTACCTGCGCGGAGAGTTCTGGAAGATTGCAGAAAACCTGGACCGCCAGATTGAAGCGCTTAAAATGGCAAGCTTGCTTGGGGAGAACCTGTTCAAAACCGGTTTTTCACTGAATATATACACCCATTTGGGAGCCGGGGCATATATTTGCGGTGAAGAAACCGCTCTGCTTGAATCGATGGAAGGAAAATTGGGCCAACCTCGTTTGAGACCGCCCTTTCCGCCTTCATTTGGCTTGTTCGGCAAACCCACTGTAATAAATAACGTCGAAACCCTGGCGAATGTTCCCCTCATAATCGAACACGGGGCGGATTGGTACCGAGGCATTGGTACCAAAATGAGCCCCGGACCGAAGATCTTCTCCCTTTCTGGTCGGGTAAACCGTCCTGGAAATTATGAACTGCCCCTCGGCACTACATTCCGGGAGCTAATATTCGAGCACGGGGGTGGAATTCCTGACGGAGGTTCCATAAAAGCGATTATGGCAGCCGGAGCAAGCTCTGCTTTGATCCCGGCTGACGACCGCGCTTTGGATACCCCCATGGACTACGAGAGCGTTCCCAGCCTGGGTGCCCAGCTTGGCTCTGCCTCAGTAATCATTATTGACGACACGGTCGATATCCCCTGGTTGATAAATAAGACAAACCACTTCTTCAAGCATGAATCTTGCGGAAAATGTACACCCTGCCGGGAGGGGACATACTGGATGACAAAAATCTCTGAAAGAATTGTCTCCGGTAATGCCACCTTTCAAGATGTGGATTTACTGCACGAAGTCGCAAGCCAGATACAGGGAAAGTGCCTGTGTGCCCTTGGAGAATTTGCGGTGGAATCAGTGCTGAGCGGCATTAATCATTTCAGTCCCGATTTTCAAGCCGCAACCAACGGAACGAAATCAACCTGATAAATGGAACGTGTCAGGTATTGGAGCAATGAATGGCTAAATTGGTGACATTGACAATCGATGGTGTCCAGGTGAGTGTGCCAGCCGGGACACTGGTTGTTGACGCAGCGAAAAAAGTCGGCATCGACATTCCTGTTTTCTGTTATCACCCCAAGATGGAACCGGTAGGCATGTGCCGGATGTGTCTGGTTGAAATTGGACGACCTCTTATCGATCGTACCTCCGGGGAACTTGTTCTCGAAGAGGACGGTAGCCCGAAAATTCAATTCGGCCCAAAACTTGAGACCGCATGTACTACCCGGGTTACAGAGGGAATGGTTATAAACGGGATGGGCGAAAAGGCTAAAGCAGCCCGGGATGATATCATCGAATTTCTGCTCACTTCACACCCGCTGGATTGCCCGATCTGCGACAAGGGCGGTGAATGCCCGCTTCAGAACCTGACAATTAAATTTGGCGCCGGGGAAAGCCGCTTTATTTACAACGAAAAAATGCACCTTGCCAAGCATGTCCCCCTGGGTGAATTAATTTACCTTGATCGAGAAAGATGTATTCAATGCGGGCGCTGTGTGCGTTTCCAGCATGAGATTGCCGATGACCCGGTGATTGACTTCTACAACCGCGGTAGATCGCTCGAAATTATTACCCTGTCAGAACCAGGTTTTGATTCGTATTTCTCAGGCAATACAACCGACATTTGCCCTGTCGGAGCGCTCACAACGGCTGATTTTCGTTTTGGCGCCAGGCCATGGGAATTAAAACCCGCAGCAACTATTTGCAGCCATTGCCCTGTCGGCTGCAACCTGACGATGAATATCCGGCGAGAAGCCGCTGCGGGGGGAGAATGGATCGTCAAACGGGTTATGCCCCGCCAGAACGAAAGTGTGAACGAGATCTGGATCTGCGACAAAGGCCGCTTCGGACACCATTACGCCGGTAAAAGTGAAGGCGATAAAAACAACCCTGCACGATTAACCGAGCCGCTTGTACGAAAAAACGCTGATTCGAACCACGCCGGCGAGCTAGTCCCGGTAAGCTGGGATGAGGCACTTACAATAATCGCTGACCGATTCAAACAAGCAGGTGAAAACTTGCTGACTATCCTCGGCGGGCGCTTGTCAAATGAAGACTTGTTCAACCTCAACAAACTCACAGTTGGGTTGGGAGGCGAGACGGTCCAGTACTCGCACATGGCTGGAGGCGAATTTACCAGCAGGTATGGTCTTCCTCCTGGTTCCAACTTGACCGATCTCGGACCAGATGATGCCGTTCTTGTGGTAGCCTGCGATCTGGAGGAGGAAGCCCCAATCTGGTGGCTGAGGGTCAAGCAAGCTGCTGAACGTGGGGTAAAAGTCATTTCGTTGAATGCACGCTCAACAAAGATTGACCGGGTTGCATCATTCACCCTGCACTACCCATACGGTATGGAGACAGCTGCGGTACTTGCATTGCTGAACACACTTTCGACAAAACCGCTTGGCTTGCCCGAATCGGTCCAATCCCTGGCACAAGACCCAGCGTTTTTAAATGCGGCGAAAGTTTTTTCACAAGCGGGGAATGCCCTGGTTCTGTTTGGGAGCGATGGCGCTGGAGTGGAACAGTCTCAAGCTCTTGCCCAGGCATGCGCGAATCTGCTGGTCTCAACCGATCATGCCGGTCGAGTTAATAATGGATTGATTGGCGTCTGGCCCAGAGCAAACGACCAGGGCGCCTGGGAGCTCGGTTTGAGAACCCACTCAAATATCCACGAAAAAATCGAAAATGCCCAGGCGGTTTACATCGCCGCCGCGGATCCCGCCGGCGACGATCCGGCTTACCTGGGACTGACGGGATTTGGCGGAGATGCCTTTATTGTTGTCCAGGACCTCTACCTTAGCCAGTCCGCCCGACTGGCTGATGTTGTACTGCCTGCCCTGTCATGGATTGAGCGAGAAGGAAGTTTTACATCTGGAGATAGAAGGGTACAGCGCTTTTATCCTGTAATACCAGATATCGCCAAACCCATTCCAAAGGTCGAAAGCCAGGGAGTTATAAAGACATCTTTACTTACCGCTGGTGAAATGGTGCTGAGCGGCCCGCTGGCAGACTATGCAATTCCAGCCTTAATAGCTCAGAAAATCGGGGGAGAATTATCACTTCCTTTCGGAAGCGCATCCATTGTCTTCGATGAGATCGCCAG
Organism: Anaerolineales bacterium; assembly: GCA_046259385.1. Classification (GTDB taxonomy): domain Bacteria; phylum Chloroflexota; class Anaerolineae; order Anaerolineales; family UBA4823; genus CAVWDI01. The sequence goes on along the minus strand of JBJYWI010000083.1, from coordinate 10,316 downwards.
AACTGTGCCTGTTTTTTCAGGATTATCCTATAACCTTCTGTCAGAGACTTCCGAACAATGGCCGATCATCGGCAGGGAAGATCTTTATTACGGTGGTACCGGTTACGAGAATAACCAGGGGTTAGGGGCACAGCTTCCACTGGCTGAGACGGAGGAGAAGAGCAGTCTGCAACTATCTGGTTCCTCGGTTGAATTTATCCATATTCCCAGACTAGGACAGATTGCTTTCCCGGTAAACCGGTTGTATGACCGTGGACAAACCCTGATACATTCAAAACTTATCTTGGAACGTATTGGAGAGCCTTTCGTAGTCATCAGCGCCATTGATGCGGAGCGTATTAGAGTAGAGGCAGGCGGAATGGTACAAATTTCGTTTGATTCAACCAGCACCAGTTCTAACGCATCTTTTTCTTCAGATAATAAAGTTATTGTTAAAGTTCAAATTTCTGAAGAATTGCCTGAGAGGGTTGCCCTGATCCCGCGCAGCTTTGGGATGCCTGGCTACAAACCGGTCCAGGTGGATATACGGAAAATTGAAAAGAGTGTTTGAGCTTGAAAAATGCAGGGAAATGAATATTTAACCACCAAGGAATTAATATGGAATTTGCCTTGATATTGGAATGGGTAATTAAATCCGTGCTGATGCTTGTGATACTGATAGTTGGTTTCGCATACACAACATATATGGAACGTAAAACACTGGCGCGTATGCAGGTACGATACGGACCAAACCGCGCAGGGCCGTTCGGTTTATTACAACCGGTCGCGGACGGCGTTAAATTGATTTTTAAAGAGGAGTTAATCCCCGCAAAAGCTGATAAATTAATCTTCCTCCTCGCGCCTATGCTGACTGTTATACCCGCGCTGGTCATGCTGGCTGTTGTGCCCTTTGGAGATACTGTAAACCTTTTCGGGCAGGAAATCTCCCTTAGCATAGCTGGAGATATCAATGTGGGAGTGCTGTACATCACTGCTATCGCTTCGATTTCAGTTTACGGGATTGTCCTGGCTGGCTGGTCATCCAACAATAAGTACGCCATGATGGGCGGCATCCGCTCGTCAGCTCAAATGGTCAGTTACGAATTAGCCCTCGGTCTGGCGTTCATCGGCCCGATTTTACTGGCCAGTTCGATGAGTCTGAATGAAATTGTACAGGCGCAGGGACGCATAACCTGGTTCATAATCCTCCAGCCAATTGGAATGATCATCTTCTTTCTGGCTGCCATGGCCGAGATTAACCGCTCCCCGTTTGATATGCCCGAAGCAGAACAGGAGTTGACCGCCGGTTACCATACAGAATATTCCGGTATGAAGTTCGCCCTATTCATGATGACGGAATATATAAAAATCATTGTTATTTCTGTAATATTTTCCACATTATTCCTGGGAGGTTACCTGGGACCTTTCGTTGACAAAGTGCCCTGGTTGGGTCCGGTATATTTATTCATAAAAACCTTTCTCCTGATATTCATTATTATCTGGATTCGGGCGACGATGCCTAGGATCCGCTATGATCGCCTGATGGCGTTTGGATGGAAGATTCTCCTCCCGCTAGCACTGGTAAACGTATTCTTGACGGGTGTTCTCATTATCCTGTTTCCAAATCTAATCCGATAAAAATGAGAGACGCCAATATCTCTGGAGGTTCGTAATGTTTGTGAAAGGGTTAGCAACCGGGCTGTACACAACCTTTCGCCATCTATTCAGAAAACCGGTTACATACCAGTACCCGGAAATAAAACGCCCCGTTCGACGAAGGTTTAGAGGTCGTCATTCCCTTCATCGCTACGATAACGGGCTTGAAAAGTGTATCGGCTGCTCCCTTTGTGCGGCAGCCTGTCCAGCAGACGCGATATTTGTTGAATCTGCTGAAAACACAGATGAAATCCGTTATTCTCCGGGTGAACGCTATGCCAGCACTTACGAAATAAATATGTTGCGGTGTATCTTTTGCGGTTACTGCGAAGATGCCTGTCCAACTGAAGCGATTGTCCTGGGTGACAATTACGAACTCTCATTTACAAACCGACGCGAAGCGATTTACACCAAGGAGATGCTGATCGTCCCGCTTAAAGAAGGCGCAAAACCCACCCCGCAGAAAGTCGAACCCGGTCTCTACACCCGTTCTGTGCCGGAAATGGAAGATCCTAAGGACTGAAATAAAAAGGGATTCAAAAAGGATGATCAATGTATGCAGAAACCCAAAAACCAGCTTTTATTTTGCGGAGAATAGTTCAGGGCTAATTCACATCTGGAGAAAAAAATGATTCCGGACATCATACTGTTTATCCTGCTTGCCCTCGTTGCTGTACTTTCCGCACTGGGTTTGCTGTTAAGTAAAAATGCTGTCTATTCGGCTCTGAACCTGATCCTGAATTTTTCTGCCGTGGCTGTTTTATATCTGATTTTAGGCGCGCCTTTCATCGCGTTGGCGCAGATTACCGTATATGCCGGCGCAATTATGGTGCTGTTCCTGTTTGTCATTATGCTTCTTGGAGCTGAAAGGCTTCCAAGTGCGGCAACTCTACCATGGCAGAGGCCTCTGGCAATATCATCTGCTGTTCTGCTGGCAGTACTTGCAATTTATGTAATTTTTATACGCCCTGTAACTTTTCCCGGTGCTGCTCCATTGACCCCGGAATTTGGATCTCCATTTGAAGTGGGTACCCTGCTTTTTGACAAATACCTGCTTCCTTTTGAAATTATCTCTGTACTTCTGCTGGTCGCAATGATCGGCGTAATTGTTCTGACAAGGAGGAGAGACCGGAAAAATAGGGGTTAAGCCGACGCGCAGCCTCACACCTTTTTTATTCCGGTGGAAATTGACCATGGTACCAATTGAATACTACATCGGCTTATCCGCCATTTTATTTATCCTCGGCGCTCTCGGTGTGTTAATCAGGCGGAACGCGATCATTATTTTTATGTCCGTGGAGCTCATGCTTAACGCGGCAAACCTGGTATTCGTCGCTTTTGCACGCTCCTTCCAGTCCCTGGATGGACAGGTTTTTGTTTTCTTCGTGATGGGTGTCGCAGCCGCAGAAGTAGCTGTCGGACTCGCTTTAATTGTGGCGATTTTCCACACAAAACAAAGCATCGACGTAGACCAGATGCACAATCTGGGCGGATAAAAATTACAGGGTTTGTCATAGCACAATGGTCGCCCCAGAAGATTTCCACAAGAGTGCTCTTATTTGAGGGATGCTTATGCTTTTAAGCGAAACGATTTCCTACGGCCCGCAGTTCTTTTATCTTGTACCTTTAGTAGTATTTCTTCCAGCGCTTGGACTGCTGATCAATATAGTATTTGGTTCCCGCATACCGGAAAAAGCAATCGGGGTGATCGCCAGCGCAGCAGTTGGGTTGTCATTCATCGTCTCGGTTCTGCTGGCGTTCTCTTTAAGTGGTCATCCAGAAGGGGCTATCGTTCCAATTCGCTCATGGATTTCAATCGGTGAGCTAAATATTAACTGGGGTTTCAAAGTAGATACCCTTTCCGTTTCGATGATGCTGGCTGTTTCCCTGGTGGGCACCCTGATCCACATTTATGCCATCGGGTACATGCACGACGACGTCCGCTTCCAAGGTGATCCAAGCCGCTACCAGCGTTTTTTTGTATTCATGAACCTCTTTATTGTGATGATGATGATACTGGTCAGCGCGGACAATTACATGATGCTCTTTGTCGGGTGGGAAGGCGTCGGTTTGTGCTCCTATTTGCTGATCGGATTCTGGTACGACAAAGGTGAAGACGGGATCGGAAATGCTGTTGCGGGAAAGAAAGCTTTTATTACAAACCGGGTGGGTGACTTTGGATTCCTGCTGGCTATGTTTATCATGTTCTGGGCTTTCGGTACATTTGAATTTACTGCGGTCTTTGAAAAAGCACCCGAAATCGCTTCGACGTTCCCGGCTACCATGGTCGCCATAACATTATTGATGCTGGTGGGGGTTACTGGAAAATCAGCCCAGATACCCCTTTATGTCTGGTTACCGGATGCCATGGCAGGTCCTACCCCTGTATCAGCCCTGATCCATGCTGCAACAATGGTGACCGCCGGCGTCTATTTAATTGTACGGTCAGCTGCTCTCTACACCCTCGTTCCAAATGTCCAGTATATCGTTGGAATTGTGGGCGCTGCTACGGCTTTCTTCGCCGCAACAATCGCGGTCGCCCAATTTGATATCAAGAAAGTTCTGGCATATTCTACGATCAGCCAGCTAGGTTTTATGGTAGCGGCCGCTGGTATGGGCGCATATGTCGCCGCAATTTTCCACCTGGTAATGCATGCATTTTTCAAGGCGCTCCTCTTTCTCTCCGCCGGATCCACAATCCTCGGGTTGGAACACGCCCATCACCATCTCGAGCATGACGGAAAACTCAAGGAAGAAGACCGGGAAGCGCTTCACAACTTTGATCCCCAGGAAATGCGTACTATGGGCGGTTTGAAAAACCAGATGAAAGTTACATTCCTGGTTTATGTTATCGGAGCTCTTGCCCTGGCTGGAATCCCACCCTTGGCAGGTTTCTGGTCGAAGGACGAAATCCTCACCGAAGTAGCCCAGCCCAACCCGGTTGCGTTCTGGCTGTTAATTCTTGCCGCTTTTCTGACTGCTTTTTATATGGGGCGCCAGATTATGATGATCTGGTTTGGAAAACCTCGCAGCCTACCGTCTGGCTACGCACATGAAAGCCCGGCGATTATCACTGTGCCGCTCATCATCCTGGCTTGTTTGTCCGTTCTTGGGGGGGTGATTAATTTACCTTTCTGGCACACCTTCACCCACTGGCTTGAGGAAACCCTGAGCCACTTGCATGTGATCGAATTCGCATTCTGGATTGCCGCCCTCAGCTCAATTGTTGCTTTATTAGCCATCATTGTCGCCTGGTTCATTTATGGACGGGTTTATTCAAGACAGCGTGAACTGCCGCCTGCCAAGCGCCCGGATGACCCGCTGCGGCCGGTACTGGGACCAGTTTTTACTCTTCTGGAAAATAAGTACTGGGTGGATGAACTTTACTGGTCTGTTATTTTAAATCCCTACGTCTCACTCGCCCGATTCCTGGCGGACAGCGTCGACTGGCGCTTCTGGCACGACTGGTTCCACGATTCCGTTATCGCTGCTGGATACAACGCCTTTTCCAAGATTATGTCGATCAGGATTGACTTGGGAATAATCGATGCCGCTGCGAATAAAACAGCTGATCTGGTCAAACTCGCGGCGGAAAAATCGCGCCGCATTGAAACCGGCTATGTGCGCAATTATGCCCTGTCGATCTTCATCGGCTTTGTTCTAATTCTGGGATACTTAATTTTGACAAAATGATTCCACTCTATCTAGATATGACCGACCGAATTCCGGTTCAACCTGATAGTTGTAAGAGTAAGGTATTCTGCGGATGGCGGTAATTTCAAGCTGTTCGATCCGCTGGAGGACAAGAAATGAATTTTAACTTCGATCTGCTGACGCTCGTCACTTTCTTCCCGCTCATTGGTGTGGCTGTGCTGCTCTTTCTCAAGCCGGAGCAGAAAAACTCGGCCCGCTGGGTAGCGCTAATCACTTCGTTGATTACATTTGGAATCTCTCTCGCGATCCTGGCTCAATTTAACCCCCAGAACCCGGATCTCCAGATGGAAGTCGTCATCCCGTGGATAAACGTCGCTGGTTGGGTGATCACTTACTACATGGGTGTGGATGGGCTGAGCATTTTATTGGTCCTGCTGACGACTCTGCTGACAGCAATATCCATCCTTTCCACCTGGACTGCAATACAGGATCGAGTTAAGCAGTTTATGATCTTTTTCCTTCTGCTTGAAGTGGGGATGCTGGGGGTATTCCTGGCGCAGGATCTGTTTCTGTTCTATGTCTTCTGGGAGTTTACACTTGTGCCGATGTACTTCCTGATTGGGATTTGGGGAGGCCCAAACCGGATTTACGCGGCTGTCAAATTTTTCCTCTACACAATGGCGGGTTCAATCCTGATGCTGCTTGCAATTCTCTGGCTTGGGATCAACCAAGGCACATTCATTGTGCCCGAACTGGTTGATTTGAACGGTATCCCCGTGAACCTTCAGATCTGGTTGTTCATTGCATTTGGGCTGGCTTTTGCGATCAAGGTTCCAATGTGGCCGCTCCACTCCTGGTTGCCTGATGCCCATGTCGAAGCGCCCACTGCTGGTTCAGTTATCCTCGCCGGCGTTCTCCTAAAAATGGGCACCTACGGTTTTTTGAGGTTCAATATCCCGCTGTTTCCTGAGGCTTCCGTAAAACTCGCTCCCTGGATTGCTCTGCTGGCTGTGATTGGGATTCTTTACGGCGCAGCGGTTTCCTATGCCCAGAAAGATGTTAAGAAATTGGTGGCATATTCTTCGGTAAGCCACCTTGGGTTCGTAATGCTGGGCTTGTTTGCGCTAAACGCGCAGGGAATCCAGGGAGGTATCCTGCAGATGGTCAACCACGGAATCAGCACTGGCGCGTTGTTCCTTATAGTAGGAATGATTTACGAGCGCCGTCATACGCGTGATATGGACGCATTCGGCGGACTCTGGAAAATCATGCCCATTTACGGCGCGCTGACTCTGATCGTCGCGCTCTCATCGATGGGTCTCCCGGGTTTGAACGGCTTTGTGGGTGAGTTCACCATACTGCTCGGTTCCTGGGGCGCCGGGGCGCCAGATGGCGTTTATGGAATACCCTGGTTCACAATTTTCGCTGCTATGGGAGTCATCCTGGCGGCTGTTTACATCCTCTACATGTTCCAGAAACTCTTCCTCGGACCGGTCACAAAAGAGGAAAATAAAACCCTGCTGGATTTAAACTGGCGCGAAATTATCACCCTCCTGCCTTTAATTGTCCTGATATTCTGGATCGGTTTGTATCCAAACCCGTTTTTCGGATTGATGAACGCCTCAGTCGAACAGATTGTCACATCCCTACAAAGCGTGGCGCTGGCAGGGCTGCCATAACCGCGCCGGTGCGATACCAGTTTGGAGTAACCAATGAGTTTAAACGACCTGCTGCTAAACCTTAATCTTGTCCTTCCTTTGACTTTCCTGATTCTTTGGGTATGTGTCCTCATCCTTGCCGATTTATTCATCCCGACGGAGAAAAAAGGCATCACAGCTGCACTAGCAGCTCTCGGGTTGTTGATTTCGTTGATCATTGTTATCGTCCGGTTTGGATTCACCACCTCGGCTTTCAACGGAATGATCATGATAGACGGATTTGCTGCTTTTCTGCACGTGGTCTTCCTGGTAAGTGGTCTGATTAGCATCGCCCTCGCTTATGACTACTTGAAACGGTCTGGAATTGAAAGGGGTGAATACTATATTTTGCTTCTTTTCTCTATTATCGGAATGATGCTGATGGCAGGCGCATCCGACCTGATTGTGGTTTTTCTTTCGCTGGAACTGCTGTCGATTCCTCTATACGTCCTTGCAGGCATTGCAGTCCCGCAAAGCGATTCAGAAGAGGCTGCACTGAAGTATTTCCTGCTTGGAGCGTTTGCCTCCGGTTTCTTTCTTTATGGAACAGCCCTGGTTTACGGAGCGACAGGCTCCACCGCATTATCCGATATTATCAATGCTGCTGCAGACCTGGCTTCAATCCCTCCTATTCTTCTATATGGAGCTGCCTTGATACTTGTTGGTCTGGGATTTAAAGTCGCCGTAGTACCCTTTCATATGTGGACTCCGGATGTGTACCACGGTGCGCCATCTTCCGTAACTGCATTCATGTCAATTGGCGCAAAAGCAGCTGGCTTTGCGGCGCTTCTGCGTGTTTTTGTGCTTGCCTTTCCATCCATTTCAGCGGATATTACGCCAATTCTTTGGGCACTAGCAGCCATCACACTTGTGCTCGGTAATGTAATCGCGATCTCTCAGAGAAACATAAAACGAATGCTTGCCTATTCCAGTATCGCGCATGCTGGTTTTATCCTGATGGCATTGGTTCCTTATGGACAGAAGCAACTTTCTTCCTCTGCAGTAGCATCAGCTTTGTTTTACCTGCTAGCCTACATGCTGACAAATTTCGCGGCCTGGGCGGTCGTTATCGCTTTAGAACAAAGAAAGGAAAATGGTGATGGTTCGGTAGGCTTGATGATTGATGATTATGCGGGATTAGGGCGCAAACAACCCGCGCTTGCTCTCGCCATGACAGTTGCGATGCTGTCCTTCATTGGGGTTCCGCCAACATTAGGATTCGTGGCAAAATTCTTCGTGTTGCGCACCATAATTGAGGGGGGCTATACAGGGCTTGCTTTGATTGGAGTGCTCACGTCACTCGTCTCAGCATATTATTACCTGCGGGTGGTCGTTTATATGTATATGCGTGAAGGAGAACCGGTTGTCCGTCGTGAAATCTGGGTCTTTTCGACCGCTGTTCTCACAGCCCTGTTTACCGTTTTACTCAGCATAATCGCTCAACCATTGATCAACTGGGCTTCCAGCGCGGTATTAGAACTGCTGTAATTGCTTGGCAAGCAAATGTCATTCTTGAAAATTACACAATAGCTGTAGATATTCATCTATCCCCCATTAATGCTTTTCATTTTTAAGAATTACATAAATAGAAAGCCGCTCCCCTTGCGATAGAACCTAAAGAATGGTTTAATTTGATGCTTGATTTTTATCCTTTGGAGGTAAAATTTCAACGCACCTATTCATGAATTGAAGGAGTAAATAACATGCTGACAAAATCTTCTTTGATGAAGATCTTATTCCTGGTTCTGACTGCCATCTTATTGGTCACCGCATGCCAATCAGAACCTCCCGAAGAAAATGAGATCATAATCGGTCCTGGCGGTCAAGAGATACCGAGTGAGGACTTTGAATTAGAACCCACCCCGCTTCCTACTCACACCCAGTTTCCAACCGAAACCCCAACCCAGGAACCAACAGCCACTCTGCCGCCGACTGCTACAACCGACCCGTATGAAGCACACGTCGCAAATGCAAAACAGTTTATCAGCCAAGGTGATATGGAAAAAGCAACTGAAGAATTTGATGCAGCCCTTGCCATAAAACCCGATTCAATCGAAGTCTATGGCGTGCGCGGCATTGCCTATCTGGACTTTTACATGTTTGATGAGGCGATTGAAGATTTTACTAAAATTATCTCCCTTGGGGAGGAAACCGCCCGCACATACAGCTACCGCGGCATCGCTTACGCAGAAAAACAGCAAAGCGATCTGGCGCTGGCTGATTTTAACAAAGCCCTCGAACTCGACCCTGAGGACGCCCAGATATATATTAACCGGGCTCTTTCTTATTTGAGTACCAACGATTGGAACAGTGCAAAGGTTGACCTGGACAAGGCGATAGAGTTAGATTCAGAAAATGCAATGGCGTACAATTACCGTGGCACGATTTATGGGGCCCAGGGTTTCCGGGAATTAGCTATGGCGGATTTTGAAAAAGCCCTTGAGCTCAATCCAGAGATCTCGGAAATTTATTACAACCGTGGAATTTTTCGGGCTCAAGACAACCAGCTAGAAGCTGCGATTGAAGATTTTTCTAAAGCAATCGAGCTCGATCCCAAAAATGAACGCGCATATTATGGCCGTGGCGCAGCCTATGGAAATTTAGGTCAGGATGAACTGGCAATCATTGATCTCCAGAAGTCGCTTGAACTGGCTGGGAAAGATGATAATATAAGAGATGAAATTATTGAATTTCTCGGAATGCTTGGTGTTACCGTCCCCGAGGAGGCGACACCCACACCGTAACTACATCGCACGATGCAGTAGAACTTACCTGTTTAAGAGTAAAAAAGGGCGGTTTTTTAAACCGCCCTTTTTATTCTAGTAGTTGCCTCAAAGGATAATTCCATACCAGTATGCTTTGCGTTGGAGTCAGCGCTCAATCCGTGGCGAGTTCCAGATCGCCCAATCATCCTCGAATTGACCGTCCGAATCTACCAGAAATACAATTTGAACTGTCTTCCCTCTCAACCCCGAAAGATTAATATTCACTGGCATCAGACTTCTGTCACAGCTCTTGCGCCATTCCCCAAGTAAGTAAACTGCTTCGCCTTCCCGGTATGCTATTCTGAATATCACCCGGCCAACCCCACATTCTCCCTCAGAATTAGCAAGAAATCCCACGCGCGCCTTGAGCCTATCACCTTCTTCAATTTTGAATGTGGGGTATATTCCAGCAATAACACCATCCGATGCCCTTTTGGGGAAAGTAAGAAGCAATTTCCCTGAGATGCTGCCGTTTTCCATGGTGACTCCATCCAGAATCTTCGCAACGCCCTGCGAATCATTTTCATCGCCTCCAAAGGACAGATCTGTACCGAGTGCATCTCCT
>JBJYWI010000082.1:0-9404 GCA_046259385.1 Anaerolineales bacterium | reverse complement strand
CTTCAATACGTCTCATACCGGTCCAACTTCCTTGGGGTGTACACGCGGAGTTTAAAGGTGTTATCGATTTATTGACAATGAAAGCGTATTCTGGAGATGGGAAAGTAGCTGAAGATATACCTTCGGAATTTCAGGATGATGTTGAAAACGCTCGCATGGAATTAATAGAAGCAGCCGCAGAAGGTGAAGATGCGCTTTTAGAAAAATATCTCGAAGGCGAAGTACTTTCAGCGGAAGAAATCGCAAGAGGCTTGAGAAAGGTGGTCAGGGAAAAGGCATTTATTCCGGTTTTTGTATCCGCTGGTTCAGCCGAAATCGGTCTCTCCAGATTGCTTGATGCAGTAATAGAATTGATGCCTTCACCAGCACAATCGGCATTGAAGATTGGTATTGGCAAAGATGGTGAAGAAGAACTCAAACCATCAGATGAAGGCCCATTAGGTGCATACGTTTGGAAAACCACCGCAGATCCTTTCGTCGGTAAAATAACATATTTTCGGATTTACTCTGGGTTGATGAGTTCCGATACTCGAATATGGAATCAAAACAAAAAGACTGAGGAAAGAATTGGAACTTTACAATTATTAAGAGGCAAGGAGCAAATTGGCATAAAAAATGTGCATGCAGGTGATATAGCAACTGTCCCTAAGCTCAGCCACACATCGACCGGAGATACTTTATGCGATAAAGGTCATCCTATCCAATTTAATGTTCCGGAATTTCCAAATGCTCTTTATAGAGTAGCCGTAACCCCTGCGACACAGGCGGATTCAGCAAAAATCAGTCCAACCCTTACAAAATTAAGCGATGAGGATATGACTCTCTCCTGGTACCAGGAAGCGAGCACCAATCAGACTATCCTGCAGGGTATGGGTGACCAGCATATTGATGTCGCCATTCGAAAAGCTGAATCAAAGTTCCAGACTGGTTTAAAAATGGAAGAATTAAGAGTGCCTTACCAGGAAACTATAACAAAAGAAGGGGATGCCAGATACAGGCATAAAAAACAAACCGGCGGAGCAGGGCAATTCGCTGAAGTGGCAATGCGGATAAGCCCCAATGAAGAAGAAGACTACGTATTTAAAAATGATGTTTTTGGTGGGGCAATCTCTTCGGGTTACATGCCCGCGATCGAAAAAGGCATCAAAGCGGTAATGCGTGATGGAGTGATTGCAGGCTTCCCAGTTCAAAACGTCTCAGTTTCAGTATACGATGGAAAGGAACATCCTGTTGATTCAAAACCAGTCGCATTTGAGGTCGCGGGGAGGGAAGCTTTCAAAATGGCAGTAAAGGGCGCTGCCCCGGTGCTTTTGGAACCAATCATGGATGTGCGCATCATTGTTCCGGAAGCGAACATGGGCGATATTCTTGGTGATTTAAACACTCGCAGGGCTCGAGTCCAGGGTATGGATAATGAGAAAGGGCGTTCGGTTGTTACAGCCAAGGTTCCATTGGCGGAAATGTTAAGGTATACAACTGATTTACGTTCGATGACAGGGGGCAGGGGTGTTTTCTCCATGGAACCCTCACACTATGAGGTAGTCCCATCCCACATCGCACAAGAGGTAATTGACGCCCGTCAGAAGGACACTGCATCCAAAGAAGATTAATCAGCTGTTTTTTGTCAACTAAATTAGAAAGTAGCAAGGGTTTGCTCTAAATAACGGCATCCTTGCTATTTTTTGCTCATAGCGTTAGAAGATCGAATTGCGGTTTTATTTCTATGTTCATTCAGCATTTAAAATGCTGCTAATTATCTGAATTTTTTCCTGTGTGATTTCAAATTTAAAAAAATTTACCAAAAACCAAGTATTTTTTCTGGGGGTGATAAAATGATTTAATGATTGAAATTCCTTTGTTCCCATTAAATACTGTTCTCTTTCCTGGAACTGATTTACATCTTCACATTTTTGAAGATCGTTATAAGGTTATGATTGCGAGCTGTATAAAAAAACAGGTACCTTTTGGGGTTGTGTTGATCAAGAGCGGATTTGAAGCTTATGATCAAGATGTAGAAATTTTTTACATCGGATGTACAGCTATCATCAATAGATTTGACAAATTACAGGACGGTAATTTTAATATTTCTGTAAGAGGAGTGGAAAGATTCCGTATATTATCGACGTCTATTATTAACAAACCATATAAAGTCGCAAAAATCAAAATGCTTCCATTAAAATTAATTAACGAGTCTAGATGGGAAGCATCATTTGATGATTTATCTTCCCTTGTCAATCGTTATGTGAATAAATTGTTGAAAGATAGTAAAAATAAGCTTGATAATATCAATATACCGGATACTCCATTTGAACTTGCAATGTTTTCAGCTGATCTATTGCAAACATCTACCCTTACAAAACAAAAACTTTTATCATTAGAAAGCGTTGGTGACCTATTGGGCAATTTAGTGGTAATTTACAGGCGTGAACTAGCAATTCTGGATGTTGTATTAAACGATAGGGAATCATCATCAATTGGTTCGTTTTCAATAAATTAATTTTGGTATTGGACAAGATTTGTGATTGATACAAAAGTAAATTTCTCTTGATCATTTGAATGCTTGATGCATTATTATTTACCAGCTCGCTTTATGAGAAAAATGAGGATCGCTGAAAAAGTTCTAAAAAGTGAAATAGTAAAACAATCAGATCTGTTGGAGGGATAGATGTTTATTAAAAAAACTGTTGGAAATCTGGAATTGAGTTTTGTAGTATTGATTGTACTTATGGGTGTATTCGCTCAGGCTTGTACTCAGGTTCCTCAAACAGTTGATTCATCGGAAGAGGTTTTTCGAGTCGCAATGCAGCCAATTGTTCAAACCGATCCGGCATTGATTTCCTCTGACAGTGAAGTCCTGGTTGCTAACCATGTGTTCGATTATTTAATTGACATTGATGCCCAAAATAATGTAATTCCCCGCCTTGCCTGGGATTGGACTGTCAGTGAAGATGGCAAGAGGTATACATTTACAATTGAGGAAGGGGTTCGATTTCACGATGGAAGCGCCTTAAGTGCGGAGGATATCGTTTGGACTTTCGACAGATTACGCGATCCGCAGGCTGAGTTTCCTACTAGTGATCTTTATGAGAATATAAAAGATATAAAGGCGAATGGGGAATTGGAGGTTGTTTTCGAATTGAACGAACCCAACCCATTTTTTCTTTATGACTTGAGCGACAATCATGCACTTATCTTGAAATCAAATTCAGAAGACACCAGCCAATTAAATGGAACAGGACCGTTTGTTGTAGATAGTTACAATCCAGAAGACCGCATTGTGCTAAAAGCCAATCCTGATTACTGGGTAGAAGGTCTCCCAGAAATAAAGAATTTGGAGATCATTTTCTTCCCGGATGAAAATGCATCTGTAGATGCTCTTAAAAGCGGTCAGGTTGACCTGGTCATGCGGATGTCAACATCGTTATATGAAGATTTAAAGGATGAATCAGGGATAAACACAATCGATATACCTACCAACGGATTCGATTTGGTAAGACTTCGTTCAGATCAGGAACCCGGAAACAACCCAAAAGTGATCCGGGCGCTGAAATTAGCGACTGACCGGAAGGCAATTTTAAACCTGGTTCAGCAAGGATATGGGGCGGTTGGACGAGACAGTCCTATTGGCCCTATGTATAAAAGCTATTATTCCGCAGAGACACCACTACCTCAAAGGGATGTTGAAGCGGCAAAAGTACTGCTCACTGAAGCGGGTTATGGGGATGGACTGTCTCTGGAAATACATACGCCTGATACTGGGGGGAGACCGGACCTTGCTGCAGTATTGAAAGATCAATGGGAGCAGGCTGGCGTTGAACTGGATGTCCTTGTGGAACCAGAGAGTGTTTATTACGGCGAGGACGGCTGGCTGGAAGTGCCGCTGGGTATAACAGGCTGGGGTTCCAGGCCGTACCCGCAGTTCTATCTGGATGTTATGCTGGTTTGTGATGCCAAGTGGAATGAATCTCACTTCTGTGATGAGGAGTTTGATAACCTTGCCCGGATCGCCGGTACCACTATGGATGAAGATGAACGTAAAGATGCCTATGCCGAGATCCAAAAACTTATGTTAGAACGAGGTCCGGTAATTATTCCGTATTTCTTTGCCCAATTTGCCGCGCTGAACAATGAGTTCACTGGCTTTGAATTAAAACCGTTTGCGGGCAGGACTGATTTTCGAACAATCAGTAAACGGTGATACCAATAATTAAAGGGGAATTTAGGTATAAAAAACATTTACTATCAAATGGATGGTTTCAAGCCGGAAAGAAAGAGAAAAAAAGAAAATCAGTAAAAGTTGTACATTAAAATTCTTCTTCCAGAATTTACGAGATGGAAAATTTTATGGGAGAAGAATTTGTTTAATGTGAGAAAATTTTAGGGAATTATCTGCAAGTTGGACAGCGGCTTGATTTACTCATTGACAAATTGTAAGAACATGACTTTTGGTAAATCAAACAGGAGAGTGATTAATAAATAATCTTTTGACAGGAGTCTCTTCGAATCGGCTATATTTAATATTCAAGAGTCTCTACAATCGACCTTATTCAGCCATTGGTTCTACGGTATTCATACTCTTTTGTTTTGCAGCGCTGTTTGGTCAATACATAGCTCCTTACGGCGCCAACGAACAAATCAGCCAGGAAGCGCGCCAGCCTCCTTCTCCAGAGCACTGGTTCGGAACAGACAATCTGGGCCGGGATGTATTCAGCCGGGTCATCCTTGGTGCGAAGGATATCCTTGCTTTAGCCGGGTTCGGCACCCTGCTGGCGGTGTTCTTTGGAACTTGTATTGGTTTGTTGAGCGGTTACCTGGGATCATGGTTTGATGAGGGGGTAATGCGCTTGTTTGACAGTCTCCTAGCTCTGCCGGCAGTTCTTTTAGCGCTGCTTATTCTCGGGACAATGGGAGCCTCGCGCAACGGTGTCCTGATTGTGATTGTAATTGTTTACACCCCGATAGTTGCGCGTGTTGTACGCAGTGTTGTTCTATCTGTTAGATCTCTCGGTTATGTGGAAATCTCCCGTGTTCAGGGCGAACCCAAAATTGCTGTTTTATTACGGGAGATATTTCCTTCAACAATTCCAGCATTAGCTGTTGAAGCCGCGCTTCGATTTTCCTACGCAATTTTTCTGGTAGCCTCGCTTGGTTTCCTTGGGTTGGGGGTTCAGCCCCCGAATCCCGACTGGGGATTGATGGTGAAAGAAGCGCGCACGCATGTCAGCCAGATTCCCTGGGCAATGTATTTCCCTGCCGGGGCGATCGCCTTGGTAGTCATATCCGTGAATTTACTGTCTGATGGGATAAAGCGCGTTTTACAGGATTCGTGATTGGAATTGCAATCCTTTATCAAGAGCATGAATAAGAATATAGAACGAACTAAAAGATTGGTCCTGCGAATTTCAGAATTGACAGTTGCGTATAGACAAAGGAATGAAATTCTTGATGCTGTGCGGGATTTTTCATTGGAGATCGAATCCGGACAAAAATACGGTTTGGTAGGGGAAAGCGGTTCAGGGAAAACGACAATTGCACTTGCAATACTGAATTATCTGGGGGAGGATGGTTTTGTGCGCGGAGGGAGGATCGAACTTAATGGTGAAAATATTTTAAATTTCTCAAAATCACAATTAAGAAGAGTGTGGGGATCCGAGGTCAGTCTTGTACCCCAGAATCCACAAGCTTCTTTAAACCCTTCCATGCGAATTGGAGACCAGATCGCGGAAATTCTTGCAAGTAAAAATGGAAATCATGATAGTGAAGTCCGATCAAAGGCCTTATCGTTGCTTGCCAGGGTTAATATCACAGATCCAGAAAGGGTGGTAAAAACATATCCGTACCAAATAAGCGGCGGAATGCAGCAGCGAGTCTTAATCGCTATGGCGCTGAGTTTAAATCCAGATCTTTTAATTCTGGATGAGCCGACAACGGCTCTGGATGTAACCACTGAAGCATCCATTCTCGATCTATTACAGGAAGAAATAGCAAGTTCCGATGCATCAGCATTATATGTCACTCATAATATGGGTGTTGTAGCCCAGTTTTGTGACCGGATTGCGGTTTTATATGCCGGTGACCTCGTAGAAGATGGACCTATTGAAGAGATTTTTCAGAAACCTTTACACCCTTACACGATGGGTTTACTAGCCAGCATCCCCAATCTTGGTGCAACTAGGCGAGAAGCAAAACTGTTTTCCATTCCAGGTCAAATACCTCCTCTGGGCGCCCGACCTGATGGATGTGTATTCGCGCCGCGATGTCCAATTGCGCTAGATATTTGCTCGTCAGCTCCGGAGCTCACAAAAATAAATAACTGCCGCAGCGTAAGATGCCACCGCTGGGAAGAAATCGAAAAAGGGCTGATTGGAAGTGCGGAATTTTCCTCTTCGAAACCTGAGGACAGCATAGAAAAACCATTTTCAAAACCGGTTCATGAAAATACCCAGATCTTGCTTGACTTAAAAAATGTCAGTGTTCACTTCGAAACCCAGCGCTCTATCGCGGATTTACTTAGCGGGCATCCTCCTTCGTCTGTAAAAGCTGTGAAAGGATTCAACTTATCTGTCCTGGGAGGGATGACTGTTGGTCTTGTTGGCGAAAGCGGCAGCGGTAAAACAACTCTTGGGCGTGGCATCATGGGGCTTGAGCATCTTACGGAAGGCGAGGTCGAATTCTCAGGCGAGGTCCTGCCGGTAAAACTGTCCGAACGCGATCTTGAAACAATAAAAGATCTGCAGATTGTGTTTCAAAACCCTGACGAAGCATTAAACCCGCATTTACGGGTTGGTACTTCGCTGCGGATTCCCATCCAGCGGCTGCTTTCGATAAATCGTGATGAAGCCGGGGAAAAAGCAAAACGGTTGTTAGAAGCGGTGCAACTATCGGTTGAAACCGTTCACAAAATGCCTCACCAGCTGAGCGGGGGAGAGAAACAGCGGGTTGCGCTGGCGCGCTCATTTGCATCCAATCCCAGCCTGTTAATTGTCGATGAACCAGTATCATCACTGGATGTCTCAGTCCAGGCAGCTGTATTAAATTTATTGGACCAACAACAGGTAAAAACCGGAAATTCGTATCTATTCATATCGCACAACCTGGCGGTCATCGGTTACATGGCGGATATCGTGGCTGTGATCTATTTGGGTTATTTAATGGAGGTAACTCGGATTGAGGAATTATTCAAACCACCTTACCATCCATACACAGAAGCGCTGCTGTCCGCAGTTCCTGTCCCGGACCCTTCGATCAGAAAACACAGGATCCGCCTGGTAGGCGACCTACCCAGCCCTTTAAGTGAATTTCGCGGATGCCCGTTCAACAACAGATGCCCGAGAGTACTGGGAGAGATCTGTGAAACCCGGAAGCCTGAATGGCAGTTTGACCAACATGGAAACAGGTATTTCTGCCATATACCGCTGGAGGAGTTAGAAAAAACCCAGGACGTGTTGATCGATCAGAAGGAAGAGATCTCTGGAATAAACGACTGACTTATCTGATGGCTAAATATTTACTCCGCCGGTTTATCTTTTTAATCTCCACGCTGCTGTTTACTTCTTTAATTGTGTTCGTAATCACGCAGTACCTGCCGGGGGATGTCGCCAGGGTAATTCTGGGAAGGGAGGCGGGCGAGGCGCAGCTTGAAGCGCTCAGGATAAAATTAGGATTGAACGACCCGCTCCCGGTCCAATATTTAAGGTGGCTGGTTAATTTCCTGTCAGGAGACTGGGGGATATCCTTCAGCACGAATACCGCGATACAGCCGCTGGTGATGGATAGATTCAGGAATTCAATGATGTTGGCGGGAATAACTCTGGTCATAGCAGTTCCGATATCCGTTATTCTTGGCGTCGCAGCCGGGTTAAATGAAAATAAATCCACGGACAACGTTATAAGCATAAGTACCCTCTCAGTAGTCGGGTTGCCTGAATTTGTCACCGGATTGGTATTAATCCAAATCTTCTCATTCCGCCTGCGGCTGCTGCCGGCAAATTCTTCAATCCGCCCGGGGACTTCTTTTTTTGAAGCGCTGCCGATGCTGATATTACCGGCGCTCACAGCCACACTGGTATTGCTTGCCTATATTACAAGATTGACCAGGGCGGGAGTTGTGGAGGAGTTAAAGAAGGCTTATGTGAGAACGGCGGAATTGAAAGGGATATCGCGAAGAAGGGTGATTTTTAATCATGTCCTGAGGAATTCGCTCCTGCCAACAATTACGGTAATCGCAATCAGTATCGGGTGGTTGATAAGCGGATTGATCGTTATCGAGAATGTTTTTAATTACCCGGGTTTGGGCAGACTGCTGATATTCGCGATTGACCGCAGGGACATTCCTTTAATGCAGGCGATCGCGCTGATAACAGTTCTGGTGTTTGCAGCTGCGAACCTGTTTGCTGATATACTCTACGCTTACCTGAACCCCCGCATACGGTTTGGCGGATAATCGACATTGTGAAATAAATGGTTAAATGCTTTCGCTTTATGACATACCTGGCGCCGAAACTGTATCCGGTTTACAGTTACCTGACAGGTTATGTTTCCAGAAAATTGGGGATAAGATCAGAATTTGTGATGGGCAGATCGTATGCCCAGCTGCAGAGGGGCGAGGCGGATGTTAGTTTTGTGTGCGGACTGCCTTATGTCTTGATCTCGAACATGAACCCGGATCTGCTTGAACCGATCGCGGCACCTGTACTGAAGGGAGAACGGTACCAGGACAGACCGATTTATTATTCGGATGTGATCGTGAGAACCGTTTCGCCCGCAAAAAGTTTCGAGGACCTGGGGGGAGTGAAGTGGGCTTACAACGAGACCGAGTCCCAGTCCGGTTACGGCATCACGCTGTATACGTTGGTGAACATGGGAAAAACGGAAGGATTTTTCGGGGAAGTAATCAAATCGGGTTTCCACCAGAAATCTATTCAAATGGTCGTTGACGGCGAGGTTGATGCATCCGCAATCGATTCGCAGCTGCTGGAGGTGGAATTGCGCGAGCAGAAAGGGCTCGGGGGAAAAATAAAAATAATCGACACGCTGGGACCATCAACAATCCAACCGGTAGTGGTCAATAAAAACCTGGACAAATCCCTGCAGGAGGATATCCAATCAATACTCCTGGAAATCGAACATGATCCGGCTGCGCGCCGGATGCTGGATTTCGGATTAATCAAGAGTTTTGCAGCCGTCGATGACAGCTCGTATGAGGATATCCGCAGGATGAGGGCTGCATGCGAAAGGGTGGGTTTTACGGAACTGCGTTGACTATCCACTCACAAATCCTGATCGAAAATAAAATCAATTTTCTTGACAGCCAAAAATCCATCCGATAAAATGCAGGAAAATATTTTTTGGGCCTGTAGCGCAGTTGGGAGCGCGCCTCAATCGCACTGAGGAGGTCAGGGGTT
>JBJYWI010000081.1:0-7166 GCA_046259385.1 Anaerolineales bacterium | reverse complement strand
GGAATATGGTGTGATGCGCCTCGCGAAGCTTTCCGCGCCTTTCGCGGGATCAGGCGGGTTGTACTTCTTAAATACCGGTTTCAATTCCAGCAGGATAACAATTGATATAATCATTTGACGCAACAGATATTCCTTATCCGGGTGCACGATGGCTCCCGAATTTAAGTTCGAGCCGTATAAAAAGGAGCGGTTTCATGCCTTCAAAAACAGAAAAAGAGAAAATGCTGGCTGGGGAAAGGTACAACGGTCTTGATCCGGACCTTCAGGCTGAACTCAAGAAAGTCAAGCGACTGATCCGGGTGTACAACCTGAGCGAAACCGGACCCAAAAGAGATTCCCTCCTGCGGCAGCTGGTCGGACATATCGGTCAGAACTCAACCATCGAGCCCCCCTTTTACTGCAGTTACGGTCGGAATATCTATATCGGCGATTACGTCTATTTAAATTTCCTGTGCACGATTTTCGATAACAACCAGGTCCATATCGGGAACCACGTCATGATCGGACCGGCTGTACAGATCTACACCGTCGCCCATTCCTTACAGGCGGAAGACCGGAACCAGGGCAGTGAGACAGCCAGCCCAATTACGATCGAGGATAACGTGTGGATAGGGGGCTCTGCCATTATCCTTCCCGGGGTGATTGTAGGCCGGAACGCGGTGGTCGGCGCCGGGGCAGTCGTCACCCGGGATATACCGCCGAACACGGTTGCGGCGGGGAACCCTGCCAGAGTGATCAGAGAGATTGAGCAGGAATAATAAACTGACGGTGATTAAGGCTCTACGATCACCGCTCGCAAGAGATAATCATCATTCAAGCGCCCTTTTTTTTTGACATCTCCACGCTTTCCCGATAGTATTAAAAATCCAGGTTGGTTAATCCCGCTCAGTTTGAGTCTCGCAGAGCAGGGAGAGCTTCATGGGCGATGCGCAGAAGAAAATCCTCAGTCGTTACAGCCCGGTCCTTCCAGTTTTCAAATCCCGGCGCGTAGACAAAACAGAAATCTGTGATTCCCGCCTCACGGTAACGCCCGATGGCATCATAGAACGCCTCCATCGAACGGAACAAACCGTCGGAAGTCCAGCCAAAACCGAATGTCCGCCCGATTTGTTCGGGATTCCTTCCGAATTCAAATGCCGATTCGCAAAACCGCTCGTAGCGGTGGCGGGTGATATCGCTGCTCTGTTTGGGTGTCAGATCTTTGCCAGGGTAAAAACAGTTCCATGCATCCCCAAGCTGCGCGGCAAGTCGTATCGCTTTCGGACCGTGGGCGGCGACATTTAAAACCGGACGGGGTTTCGTGACCGGGCCCGGGTTCAGCATCGCTTCCTGGATATTAAAGTATTTTCCCTGGTAGGTGGTAACTTCACCGTTTAGCATTTGATGGATGATCTCTACGAATTCCCTGTACCTCTCCGAGCGTTCGAGCGGGTTCCATCTGGGGACCCCGGTCATACTGTGGCAGTTTCGAGCGCCTGCTGCTCCGACCCCCAGCTCAAGGCGTCCTGAGGAGATATGGTCAACCGCCACAGCCATGCGCGCCAGCAGTGCAGGATTGCGCAGGGTCATGCTGGAGACCAGCGTGCCGATCTTGATTGAATTGGTATGCACCGCCAGAGCGGAAAGCGTGGTCCAGCATTCAAACCAGCCCATGTCCCTATCTTCTGGATTCACAAAATGATCCGGCAGCCAGAGTTTATCAAACCCCAACGCCTCAACCATTTTTGCCTGTTCAACCATCCTGCTCCAGGGAGGAAATAAACCAAGCATGATCCCAAATGTGAGCTTCTCCTTTTGATCTGTTTGATTATCCATACTTTCCACCTTAGCCAAAAGCTGGCCGATCACCACTTTCTATTTTCTCCCAATACGCAACCGAGACCCTACCATTTCCGGAAACCGCTTTTATTCAATCACCAGGTACCAGCCTGCGGAACTGTAAACCGACTGACGCAGAACATGATCACCCAGATTATAGCCTAACCGCCATTAATTCCAGGCGCTGACCTGCCGGCGTGTCTGGCTTCTCTGGGCAGCCCAGCCCGCCTTTACAAAGTTGTAAGGTGGAAGCGGGTTATAATCTGGTTGAATATACCCGGGCACAATGGTGCCTGAATATCACCGCAGCGGCAAAAACAACGCAGCGACATTCATTCTGCCGGACATTTTCACCAGGTCCGGTTATTTAATTAAAAAGGAGGCTACAAATGGGCATTTCAGGGCAAACAACAGACCGGGCATACTTTAAAGGAAGGCGGAGCAAACCCGGGGAGAGGATTTACTCTTTTGATTCTCCTTCAGACGAAGTCATCATCATGGAGTATGTGCCCTATTACCACCAGCGCGAGCGCCTGGATTGAGTGCTGACCACCCGAGCCATGGTTCTTGGCTCTCTAGATCCCCGGATCAGCTATGAAACCTCCCTGTATTACTCGACCAAGGCGGTCAGCATCAATTACATCCCGGGCAGCCTGACTCTGGATCCGGGCGGCTGGGATCTCGCCAACAGCATTTTCCTGGGAGACCTGTTTGGTTATAAGTATAAAAAGGAGCTGCCGCCGGACTACATTCCCCCCGGCAGCGGTAAACAAGAAGCGGAACCGGACTGGGATGAGTACCTCAAACGCGTCTGGGAAGGGTTAAAAGGCGGGGCGGCGGTCCAGGTCTGCCAGGGCTGGATGAACGTGGAAATTACCGACGACGGGCAGATGATAGGACCGGGCGGGATGGACCCCTTCTGGTGGGAGGGTATGGAAGCCCGGCCGGATATGCACTACGGCGCGGTGGTCGGTATGGACAAAAGCGCTGACCCGGCGCTCGTCTACATGCATGACCCGATCGGCGGCTGGTTCGGCGTGGGCAGGGACATCGAGTACACCCAACCCGAATTTATCGACAGGATCGCAGCCTGCTCCGTGCCTCAGCTCAAGCGCATCACCCACACTTACCGGGACCCCGGCAATGGGACAGGGTTGGATAAAAAGCGGCTGCCTGAGATCGAGCGTTCGGTGCGCGAGCGCATAACCGCTAAGATCAATGGGTCAGCCGAGGTTTACGACAGCAGTGAGACCTGGGCATCCTTCCTGGGTCCAGGCTGGAATGGATTGATAACCTGCGGCGCGCAGGACGGGCTGGACGCCCTGCTGCAGGACCTGGAGGAGGCCCAGTTTCAGGCGGTCCTGTCCCAGGCGGAAAGGGAACCGCTGGACATCGTTTCCTACCTGGACCTGAGCGCATACCACTACGCCCACATCGCCGGCATCAGCGCCGAGCACCTTGAGGAGCAGGGCAGAACCGACGAATGGGAGTGGCTGTTCACGCTGCACATGCTCTACGAACGGATGCAGCTTTCCACCGCCCAAGTCCGGGCTGTCTTCAAGGGAAATTATTTAAACGGCAGCAGCGACCCGCTCGGAGATTCAGTCGCCGGCTCATCAGAATACCTGGCTGACCTGGGCAGGACGGCGGCCAAGCTGCAGAGCCACTTCTTCGACTATCCCGGCTTTGCGGACCGGCTGGAACTCTGACCAACGCGTTATGGGGCTGGCGAAGGGTCTGGACTCTCCGCCGGCCCTTGACAGATTTCATAAAACTAATATAATTAGCCTTGAAAACTAATTATATTAGCCTTAGGAGGACAGAATGACAACGCAAACAAACATGATGCCGGGAAAAAAGAAGCTCAGCATGCCGCGCCTGATGCTGCACGCCGAGGGGCTCGCCCTGCTGGCTGGCTCGGTCCTTCTCTACGCCCGCCTGGATTTCAGCTGGCTGACTTTCGCCCTGCTGTACTTCACCCCCGACCTGGCGCTGCTGGTTTACCTTGCCGACAAACGCTCCGGGGCGGTCCTTTACAACCTGCTCCACACGATCATCCTCCCGCTCGGATTGGGCTTGTTCAGCTTCCTGGCAGGCTTCCAGCCCGGGATCCAGGTCGCCCTGATCTGGCTGGCTCACATCGGGATGGACCGGGCGGCCGGCTACGGTTTCAAATACCCGCACAAGGACAAAGAGACCCACTTCTCCCGCATCTGAACCAGAAGGAAACCAATATGTCGCCGTACCCCGCCCGGACTGACCGCCAGCAGATCATCGAAGCCGCCCTAGAACTCATTGAAAGAAAGGGGGTCGAAAACCTGTCGCTTAACGGGGTCGCCGCCAAAACAGGCGTGAAGACGCCCTCCCTCTACAACCACATCTCCGGTAAAAAAGACCTGCTGAGGGCGGTGATCGAACGCACCTTCCGCGAGCTGTTCGCGGCTTACCAGCCGGCTCTGCAGGCGGAGGGCACCAGCGCTGAAGAGCGCCTGAGGCGGGTATTCCGCCTCCACCGCAATTACGCCCACGCCCACCCCAACGCCTACATCCTGGCTTATACCACCTGCGACCCTGATCTGCGGGCTGACCCGGTTGAACTGGAAGGGCAGGCGCTCGCCTTGCAGGGGGTCATGGCGGAAATCAGCGGGGAGGAGCGCTCCCTGCCGGCGTTGAGAGGCGCCCTGGCGCTCGCCCACGGCTTTGTGATGCTTGAGCTGCGCGAGCAGCTCCAGCGCGGCGGCGATCTGGGCCAGGCATTTGAGGATTCAGTCGAAGCCTACCTGCGCGGCTGGGAGAAAGCGAGATAGACAGTTTCAGGTGCCTGGCACATATTTGCCTATAAAGATAGCCCGCTGATTGGAAAGGATCTGCATGTCAAGCCTCAACCCGGGTGATGTGCCAGGCACTTTTTGACCGGATGTTGAAACCACAACGCCAACGCAGGTGTCCGGGAGGTCAGAATTCTCCCTCTATGACGTGCCGGGAACCTTTAATTGTATAATCAAAGGGCGACATTCTATACACCACAGCAATCACCGCTGGCAGAACAACACCAATCCACAGGAAGTCCGTTTAACCGGATCCGCACACAAAACTGCCCTTCGCTCCAGGGGTCGTTTTCTTTTTATGGAAAAAATTTGTGCGGCTGGGGCGAAGTCGTGCAAAAGGGAATTTCCAAAACAGAGGAGGAGAGACATGAACGGTTTAACTTCAAAAGGGCTGCGGATTGTGCTCTTAATTGATGCGGTCTTCTTTGCCGTTTACGGGCTGCTGCATATCTTCAGCCCGGAGATGATGCTCGCGGTGGACCCCGCCATCGAGCGGGTCCTGGGTGCAGCCGCGCTGGCGTTCGCGATCGGGGCGTTTCTTGCCTACCTGGAGCGGTCCTGGGAAAAGGTCAGGATCGCGGTCGTGACCCAGGCGGTCTGGATGGTGCTCTACTCCCTGACCATGGTCTGGGGGCTTGCCGCCGGCGGGATCGCGGCGGCAGCCTGGGGACCAGCCCTGATCGGGGCGCTCTTCGCGGTCCTGCTGGCGGTCCTGAGCGCCCGCCAAAACCGGATCCAGAGCCAGGCGTAAGGCAGATAAGGTTCAGTTCTTCAGCCCTTTTCTTGTTCCGGGATACCTGGCAGGCTGGAATCCCCCTGGCTCGCCCTGAAGCGGCGACAACAACCGGGAAAGGGAAAACCCTGGCGGAGCGCGGCAGTCACCCTGCAGGGGGTGCGCTTCGACGATGAGCAGAACGGCGGGGCAGATTTCCGGGTGTGGACCGGCGAGGGGCTCGACCTGACCGCCCGGCGGGTGACGGTGATCATGCTGGAGGAGTAAAACATCCAGGAATTCCGGCAGCATAATTTAATGGAGGTTTCCAAGACCGTTCTGAGGGCTTACAGCGTGGCAGCAACTCCTAAGAAAACCCCAGCAGCTTGCCTGAGTGAAGAGATCAGGAGGATACAAGTGCCCGGCACTTCTTTGCTTATGAAGGCTGTCAAGTGAATGCCGGCGATCTGCAGACTGACCTGATCCCGGGTTATGTGCCGGGCACTTTAAGGTACAACTTTGGTCATGAAATCCACAAACAAAAAAGAGAGAATCTGCGGAACTGCTGCATCCCGGTTGATATGCCTGGCACATGAATGTGTACAATGAACACAAATTAAGCACAGTTATACAAGGGGTCAAATTTATCCCGGTTTTATGTGCCAGGCACCTTTTTCGTGGTTAAAATTTTTTCCTTGATTCATAGACCAATTCGATATAATATTTAAATCGATGAACAACCTTTACAGAGACAGGAATCGATAAGTGAGTAAAGAAAAAACTCAAGTAATTGCTGCTGTTATTAAGAGAGAAAATAAGTATTTAATCTGCCAACGCGCTTTGAATGATAGTTATGGAGGATTATGGGAATTCCCAGGAGGAAAAATTAGACCAAATGAATCCTTTTTTGATGCAGCAAAACGCGAGATAATGGAAGAATTAGGGGTCAGAGTTAGATTTTTAGGTGAGTTGCTGTTCCAACATCAAGATCCAGGCTCGTCGTATATCATAAATTTTGTTGAAGTGAACATTTAAGGTGAGCCAATACCAATTGAACACAATTCTATTAAATGGGAAACTTTAGAAGATTTATTATTCTATGAATTTGCTATAAATGACCAATAATTTTGTGAATATCTTATTTCTAGAAAAGGTGAAAATTATGTTTGAAGAAGGAAAAATTTATAGACGATCCGAATTGCACGACAAGTTTGGTGGTCAACGTCAAGGTGGGATAAGTACACCTAGGTTATTTCCTTTCATTATGTTGTTTTCAAGCGAATCGGGTGAAGAGTTTGGATATGTGGATGGATTTAAATCAAAAGATATTTATTGGTATACAGGTGAAGGTCAAATCGGTGATATGCAATTCATTCGTGGAAATCGAGCAATCAAGGATTCGAACAAAAATGGGAAATCAATCCATGTATTTGAATACGTCTCAACAGGTATAGTCCGCTATATCGGGGAGATGTCTTATATAAAACACCATGAATCACAAACTCCTGACATTAATGGTGATTTAAGACGTGCGATTATCTTTGAATTAGCTTGCGAATAAAACAACTAGTTCATTCAAAACAGTAAGGAACATCAACATCAAATAATCACGAAAGATGAAATGTTATAGATCATAAAACTAATTCTCAACAGATTATTCTAATGAATATGCATTACTATTTCCTTACCTTAATACTCTCCTCCAAGTAGTGATTAATTTGAATTTAAGTTTTAGGTAAATCTCCCACAACACGTTAAATCCTCAACCTCCCTCCACCAACATGGGGGGATTTTCCCTTTAAGCCCTT
>JBJYWI010000080.1:0-1596 GCA_046259385.1 Anaerolineales bacterium | reverse complement strand
TATTTCAGCCTGAATATTCGCGGTGTATCCATGTTCTTCATTGCGATTGCCCCAATCTTTGGACATGTCTTTTCACCCTTTCTTGGTTTTAGAGGTGGGAAAGCTCTCGCTACGGCTCTTGGCATGTGGATTGGATTAACAATCTGGAAGGTGTCGCTACCAGCTGCTGCTATGGCGCTGATCGGAATCGCGCTATTTTCAGCCCCTGGATGGGCAGTCATGTTTGCAATGGGAGCTATCCTAACAGTTCTTGTAATCTGGTTGCCCGACCCACTTTTTATTTTGTTGTGGGCAACTGAAACGCTTATCCTGGCCTGGACTCACCGCGCTGACCTGCGTCATCCTCCACATCTGCGACCGTGGTTGGCAAAATACCTCCTGATAAAAAGAGACTGAAGTGTCTTATGGTTACTTACTTTACCCACACCCTAATTCTTCATCTCATCATTTTTCAGATAGTTATCTTATTCGTAATGATCAGCAACATACTGATTACCCGTCTTGTCAGGCAGCATGCGCCTCCAGTTATATTTCCAATGGTTTCCATTCTTGTCCCGGCTCGAAATGAGGAGAAAAATATTGCCAGATGTGTTCAATCGCTATTGTCGTTTGATTATCCTGCTTTCGAAGTACTTGTCCTGGATGATCAGTCTAACGACAATACAAGATCGATTCTTGAAAAATTATCCCGTTCCCACCCAAGATTACAGGTATTGGATGGTGAGCCACCCACCAGGGACCAGGTCGGCAAGAGTTGGGCTTGTAGCCAGCTTGCCCGCAGTGCCAAAGGTGAACTGTTATTTTTCACAGATGCAGATACCTTTCACCAGCCGGAAACATTGAGAACGATAGTCACTGCCTTAGAGGCTGAACAGGCCGATTTATTGACCGGATTTCCTCGTCAGGAAGTGCAGAGCTGGGGAGAACGATTTCTTGTTCCCTTTTTTTCTTGGGCCATGCTTTGTTTCAATCCACTTGCCCTCGCATATAGGCTGAGTCACCCTGCTCTTTCCAGCGCGCTTGGGCAAATGATGTTATTCCGTCGCGAAGCTTACCTGACGATCGGTGGACATGAGGGTGTGAGTTCATCGATCGTTGATGACTTGATGTTAGCCAGGAAAATCAAATCATACGGACTGCGTTGGCGGGTGATATATATTGCGGATTTGATTTCGTGCCGTATGTATCGTAACAGCAGGGATGCATTTAATGGATTTACAAAAAACCTGTTTGCTGCTTTCGACTTTCGCTTGCTTCCATTTTTGTTTGTTTTTATATGGTTAGCGGTAATGTTTTGGGAGCCATTGATAATTCTAATGCTCATGGTTTTTGGACAAATGCCCAACATCCAAGCAAGTTATCTTTCCATTTGTATAGGGCTTTCAATAATCCTGTGGTTGCTGCCCTATATTTATATGG
This sequence comes from Anaerolineales bacterium, assembly GCA_046259385.1. Classification (GTDB taxonomy): domain Bacteria; phylum Chloroflexota; class Anaerolineae; order Anaerolineales; family UBA4823; genus CAVWDI01. The sequence goes on along the minus strand of JBJYWI010000080.1, from coordinate 177 downwards.
GTATTCCATATGGTCTTGCATTGCTTTATCCGGTCACAATTCTGGCCATTGAATTGGTTGCTTTCACATCTTTAAGGAATAGTCTTATCGGCAACCTTTCATGGAAAGGCAGGAAAATTCCCAAACCACATTGGAAGTGGATTTAGATTCGAGGTTTCCGACGAGTTAGATGGGACT
>JBJYWI010000079.1:0-3561 GCA_046259385.1 Anaerolineales bacterium | reverse complement strand
TAATTATTAAAATGTGTCGTGCGAGTGCTTACTACTAAACTTTTCTGCGGGTTCTGGCGATGGGTGCTCTCGCTCTCATTTAATAGGATTAGTGCCTTTTACTCTGCCGCTAATGCTAACTCCGCCCAATCAATCTCCATGACTGGCATTACGTCAGCAGTAACGTAATCGGTAAGACCACTTTCATTGAGTATTGACATTATATCCTCAGGATTCTCAGCTTCCCAGAGACAGAATACGTAGTCTCCCCGGCCAAATGCGAATGGGTTCCAAGTCTTTAGGCATTTTGCTGGCGTTTGGCCAGCAGCCATTGCTGCTGCCAGATTAGGCGCCCCTTTTTGGAAGAAATCCCAACCAGCTGCAGGGTCCCCAATTGTTGTATGAAGAGCAAAGTATTTTGCCATAACATAACTCCTTTCTAAATAACACACTAAACCACACACTCGATGGACTAGCGCCAATAGCATGACTAGACTATCTGTTGGAGAGTGCGTTGATGTAGCAACAATGTGAGATCTGAGTTTGACTACCCGCCTAAGGTTCCATCCTGAGTAAACAGCATCATGCCATTCTTGCTTGCGCTGCGCTCGTTTTAAAATACTATTACAGAGCACATATCTTGTCAATGATGCGTTTTGAGTCAACAAAAATGTTACCAAGAAGGATATAGTTCACTCAAATAAAAATGTTAGCTGGGGAACATTGCTTGATGAGAGCTTGTCCACGTAGTACTCTGTTGTATTATAGCGTCCATTTGTTACTATTTAAGTTACAAACAGCGTCCATTCTGTCCATTATTTCCATGCTTTGTAAACCCAATTGCACCACAGGTGCACCAGGCACGAAGAAGGAAAGGCGACTCAATTTCCATTGTCAGTACGATCTTTCTGGCTTAGTATGCTGTGGAAATTAAAGTAATGTAATTATTGATATGCATGTCAGAATTTTATAGGGAATGTAATATACCTCGAGGGGTAGGTTAACTTCTAACATTTCCCTTATTCACCTTAGTATTTAGAGAACTATTCCTCATCCAAAAGGGGGCTAATAGTTCTATTATGACTATACACGATACCAAGTCGCAAATTTATCAGCTTTTGCGTTCTCAGAAAGACTATATTTTTCGGTATATAAACAAGATAAATTTTTCTAGTCAGCCATTTTAATCGCTCCATCTTCTTTTGTGATTCAACCTTCTCAAATAAATCAAATTCGTCTAACATTGTGAGTGGTACAAGTAGTGGTGGCTGGTCAAAGGTCACATGATTTTGGAGAATTTGGAAGACTATTGGGCTGTAGAACAATTTTAAATAAACAAGATTTTCTACATGCACCAAACATGGATACACCGTTCCGTGTTTACTCAATCTGACAAAGAATTGGTTTTTTTCTTTGTTTATCCAGGAAATCCGGTCAGGATTATAGCTCGATAAAAAAAACAAGGATTCAAAAAACTTGTCATTAAGGTCAATGGATCCCCTAAAATAATTAGTATCCCGCGCTGACTTATTCCGGATAACCGTTGATGCAAACTTCTTTACAGAACTACCGGGTTCTTGTGACCCCAACCTCCTACGCCAAGTATGATCCAACACTTAAGACGAGGTTGGAAGAGGAGGTTGGAGAAGTGATTTATAACCCATCCAATCACCCATTACCGGCAGAACTCCTTATTGATCTTATACAAGATGTGGATGGTTATATTGCCGGATTGGATGAAGTGACGAACGATGTTCTGGCAATAGCAAATAAATTGAAAGTTATTGCTCGATATGGTGTTGGTGTCGATAATATCAACTTAAAGGCTGCAGCACGAACAGAAGTGAACAGGTTCCTTGGGATACTGCTGCCTCCTCTTTTTTATATCCTTACTTATATTGTGGATCGGTTTTTGGGGCAGGCGAATATTATTGTTTTATTCTTTTCTTTTGATACCAATTCCATATCAAGATCATAAATCCTAAGATCATAAATAGAAAGCTACTAATTATCAGGAGCCATTTCAACATTGTTAATACCGGCGTCAACACATCTATGATAGGAGTTGGTTGTGGATAACGATACATTATCAGAGCTGCAAAGATATTTTCAAAATAATCGAATAACATACCTAGAAAAGGCAGCATGTTAACTAGCCTTAAGTTTTCATCCACCGATAGTATTCTTGCATACACCCAACTAATAGATGTGGTTAAAAATAATGTATATAGGATTGGCCAGATCAGATCGAAAGTAAACCGTGCTTTTATGTATGAAGATCTGCCTTCTAAGCCATATAATTCCGCCATGTGATATAAGTCTTCATTTGAATAACAAAAAGACTGATCTGGTGTGCCAATATCGCCACTGAACACTTGCGTTTTGGAAGCTTGTGCAGGTAGCACCAAAATCGAGAAAAGCAAAAACAATACAAACAATCCAAGAGCAATCCAACCATTGTTGTATTTATAAATGAAATCTGAAATATTACTTAACATTTTCATCAATGCCTAAGAAATAGATACTTTCATATATGCCTGGGAAATTAAACCATAAATCAGGGTGAATTCTAGAGAAATTTGTCTAAAATAGAAATTAATCGATACAAGCAGTATTGAAGATTAAAGCGAAACGGTAATAGGATCGTCTTCCTTCTAACAAATTTCAAATGCTAATACTGTCAACCAACGATTAACCTCTTTAAACACTACAGACAGATCGTTTTGTCTTTTACTAAATTCTCCAAGCATATTTTGTTTGATTCCTAATTTTTTTCGCCCCGAATTCAACCAGAGCTTTCCTTCTATCGAATCTGCAGACTTCTGATAATTCATCTAATTTGGTTTTGTATGGATATCCCCAGTAACCTTCAGGAAGTCTTGAAGTCACTCTGGCAATTCATAATTCCATCCAGTTCTGATCTGGTATTGAATGAGAAATAACTTACATCCTCATACCGTGAGAGGGACGGCAGAACATTCAGATCGGGGAACTGAATCAATCATCTGTAAAAGGAATGGAAATCCCCTGGTAACCCAAGGCTGTTTCATCAACTGCATGCTGGTTGAAATTGTAACCAAATCGCTTCAAGCCTACCAGTCTGCGTTTATAATGGCTGGGACATTTCCGATCAACCCATAAAAGGAGAATTAAATGTCCCCAACAACACTGCGCATTGTCATTTTCCTGGTGCTGCTTGCCCATGGAATCGGGCATTCGATGGCGTTCTTCCCAGCTTGGGGGATATCATCGACCGAGAATTGGCACCACCGTTCCTGGCTGCTTACTCCCCTGATTGGAGACAAAGCCTCACGGGTGATCAACACAATCCTGTTCCTGGCAGCCTTTCTGGGCTTTATCGGGTCAGCGATTGGATTAATGGGCTGGCTGGTGCCTCACGACCTGTGGCGCCCGTTGGCAGTCCCTTCAGCAGTTATCTCACTCGCGGCGCTTTTTTTATTCTGGAACAGCTTCGTGGCTTTTTTCCCGAACAAAATCGGCGCGATTGCAGTTAACTTGGCGGTGCTGGTCTGCCTGCTTTATCTAAACTGGCCGACTGAAACCGACATCGGTTACTGATGC
>JBJYWI010000078.1:0-18408 GCA_046259385.1 Anaerolineales bacterium | reverse complement strand
AGGCGATATGATTATATATTCGATGTATTGATATGATTTGATTATTCAGGTTTAGTTCAGAAAATCATGATGAAATATTAAGGTTTTTCGGAAGTTAGGAAAAAATCAATTCTTTTCTAATAAAAATTTTACGAATATCGATGTTGATATTTATTAAGATTAATGCAAATGGACTATTATATTAATAATTGAGTTCTTAGAGATTCAACGAATCAAAAATTGGAGGTGTAAATCATGTCTGATGACATTATAAAAGATGTACTGCGAAGATTACCTTATGGGTTTTATGGTGTGACCAGCAAATATGGCAAAGATGAAAATGCGATGGTATTGACATGGATGACACAGGTGTCTTTTGAACCCAGATTGATCGCAATTGCTGTACAGAAAACTTCATACTCATATCAACTCATAGAAAAAGGGAAAGTATTTGCACTGAATATTTTTAACTTTGAGGATGCTGAGAGTATAAAGCCAGTGACAAAGGGAAGGAGTAAGAATCCGGATAAGATGGAAGATCTAAAATATACATCCGGAGTTGAAACTGGCTGCCCAATACTTGATGGCGCTGCTGCTTACCTTGAATGCAGGGTTAAGACCATCCAGGATATTGGTGGAGATCATAATATTGTGATTGGAGAAATTGTTGGAGCAGGAGTGGTAAAAGCCGGGTCAGTCGAGGATACGCTTTCCCTCCCAAAGTTAGGCTGGAGTTATGCGGGATAAAAAACCGAAAATTAAAAAATGCGCATTCATAGCGCAATTTTTTAACAATATTTATTTCTTACGATAAAGCGCTTTTATTCTTCATCAGAGCCAATTACACCTGGCTGATCGATTTCTATGACATCTCCGTGAATGTTGATCCGGATTCGAAAACCCATCATCCCCATGTAAGTTCTTGCTTCCTCCGGGATACCGGACTGGATCAGATTTTCAAATTGTTTATCGATGTCTTTGAGTTGGGAGGAAATCAATGCCATTGAAAAAATATCCTCCTGTCCGAGCATTTTTGCGGTTTGTTCGCTCAAAAATTCTTCGTGACCTTCAATCATCTCGCTCATTGACTCTAAAACCTGCCGGTCAACTTGTTCGGTAGGAATATGACGGCGAAATCCCATGTCATCCACAACATAGCATGGCTCTTCGCCAACATAAATTACATCAGCGACATTGTCCTGCTCATCGATAACCAATCCTTCGAATAATGGCTTTTTCGTCATAATAATTGTCTCGTTTCCAAGATTATTATATTCAAGTCTTCAGTGTGCAATATAAATATTGTGTAAATAAGAAAAAGCTTCAGCGGCGGACTCTAACGAGGGTTCCAACTTTTACATAGTCATACAACCACTTTGCGTCTTCGGTACGGAGATTGACGCAACCGTGACTCATTGGCGTGCCAAAATTATTATGCCAGTAGGTACCATGAATGCCGTAGTCTTCAAAAAAATACATAACAAAAGGTACATCTTTCAGGTAGTATTCCGCTCCACGCATATCCGCAAATTTATACTTGACATATATTCTAAAGATGCCTTTTACAGTTGGATACTTTGAAATTCCAGTTGAGACAACAAATTTCTCAACAAGTTCATCTCCCTGGTAAACAAATAATCTCTGGCGCGATAATACAACATCAACCCACCGTTCATTTTTCTTGACGCCTTCAGGGCGATTGACTTGTATTACCTTTTCAGTGGGTTCTGGTTCATCAGTAGGTGGCGGTAGAGGCGTATTCGTTAGTGTCGGAGTATTGGTTGGTATCTGAGTAGGAGTAAAAGTTGGTGTATTAGTGGGTGTTGCTGTGGGAGTATAAGTTTGTGTATTTGTGTGGGTTGGTGTCAGAGTAAAAGTTGCCGTATTGGTATGCGTAGAAGTGGCAGTGCTTGATGCTTTTGGTAGAGAATGTACCTCAAGAATGTAAGGATTTCTGCTGTTAAGAGCCTGGGAGAATTTTGGAAACCCGAACCAGGTCATGACAAATCCGGGTATTATCATCAGGGCTAATAACCAGGCGAAAAAAGAAATATCGGATTTCTTTTCAGTTTTTCCTGCACTGATCGCGTTTGTATTTTCAGGTGTTTTAATCCTGCCTGAAAGAGAATGTTGAGATCGTAGACGCTGAATTGCCCAATGCATTCCTTTGCGGGCTTTAATGCTTTCTGGATTTAATTCCAGGGCTCGTTTTAGATAGCTTATACTTGCTCTGGGTGTCGCCACGGCAGCAAGAATCAACCAGGCTTCTTCCCGATCCGGATTGTATTTTGCGGCCTTCATCCCCCATATTCTTGCGCTTGATTTTTCCCCAGTTTTTAACGAATTGAATGCTTTCCGCAGGTAAACATCATATGTAGAATCAGCTTGATTCATTGGGAGAACGGTTCTTGTGTAGAAGTTATGCTCTCATTTCTGATAAAACAAATAATACCCGCTGCTATCCCTTGAGCGGATAATTCCGGAGTTTGGGTGAGTAATTCCCGATCTAAATTTAAGAAACCAGTTTCAATAATGACAGCTGGAGTGTTTTCATCGATTTCGCTAAAAGCATGGTAGCTGGTCATATCTTCGGTTACGCTGGTGCTGTGCAGAGACAAGCCTGTCGCTTCTGAATAACGGTTTCTTATACAGGCTGTCAACCTTGCCGATTTTTCAGGACGATTGTTAGCCATAGCCTGGGCGACCTTGAATCCAGTTGCAAGGTCATTGATAAAATCGCAGGAATCCGCGTGGATAGAAACCAGCGCAGTCGCTTGATAGCCAGAGAGATTCTCGTCAAATTCTCTTAATAAATCTACTTCGAATCCTTCCTCAGCCAGATATTTTTGGACAAGTGTCGCGATATTAAGATTGACTTCGGCTTCCTTTAAACCATCACTGCATACAGCGCCCGGGTCGTTTCCCCAGTGTCCCGCAACAATTCCAACAGAGGGCTTTAATGGAGAAGAATTATTATCATTTTTCAATTCTTGTTTAGTTGGAACAGGTTCTAAGTTTATTCCATCCCATGAATTCACATGGGTTGTGACACCAGGAGTCCACATTGCAAAGAGGGTTGCGAAGACAAATGCGACACCCAGAATAATCTTTAACTGGTAAAAGAACCCACCATTTTTTTCTTTTTTTGGGATCTGGTTATTTTCCTTCGTCACTTTTGCGGTTATTTTTCTCGGCAATTAAGTAGTAAAAATTAAAGCTAAAAAGAGTACTCTGGCTATATTTTTTTTCAATTAAATTCTTGAATTATTTTACTGTAATGCAAATTATATGCCAGTCATTAATTATCAATTAAACAAAAAAGCTGCCTAGGAGGAACCTGGGCAGCCTGCAGTGGTTCTAATATTTTAGAAAATTCCCCAATCTGCGCCAGCGCCTTCTTCCATCATAGAAGGATCCCACATTTGCATCCCCATTTCTACGGTTACCGGGCGATTCAATACCTCTTCGCTGTTTTTACGCACCATTTCCATCAATGCTGGAGCATACGGGCAGAAAGGCGTTGTTAAAATCATGGTGATCTCTGCGTCATTATCATTTACTTTCAAGTCTCTGATCAGACCTAGTTCAATGACATTAAGACCTATTTCTGGATCGATCACTTCTCTAAGTTTTTCCTTTATTGGTTCAATAAGGTCGGGGTGGGATTGATCTGCTTGCCAGTATAGTCCTGGTTTACTGCTGTTCGTGTGATTGGATGTCATAATCTAGCAGTCTCCATAATTTGTGGCTTTGGCACAATGTATGTGCAGTGGGTGTCACCCTTTAACTTGCAATGTATTTTTTTTGTAGGTAAATCGAGGATTGTTGCAATTAATGTCCGGTCAATAGAACAAATCTCAGGGTGGTTTTGACCTACATGAATGTAAGGGCAATTCGATTCATTTATATAATATGCGTTATCTTTTAATTCCCAGTTTACAGTAAATCCCTCTTCAGTAAGCAGGGTGGTTATAAGGTCGAGTTTTTGTTCAATGTTTAAATTACTGAGGTTATCCTTATGTTCTTCGGCTAAATCTTTTGCCATATCTGCAAACAATTGATCAACCATATCTTCAGGCATGGTGTGTTTCAATTGATCCAGCAACCTGAGCACCAGTCTTAAGTAACGCCTTGGAAATTGTTCTCTGCCTTTTTCAGATAAAAAGTAAAGCCTGCGCGGTCTCCCGACGCCGTGCCTTTCTTCTATCGAAACTACCAAACCTTCGGCTTCTAATTTCGTGATGTGGTGGCGAACAGAAATAGGGTTGATTTCAACCTCATCAGCAAGCTCGTTAATTGTGCATTTATTGTGTATTAACAGTGATTGCAATACTCGCTCGCGGGTTGATTTAGCTGAATCCTCAATTTTTTCCATTTATATACACTTGTTTGTTATTATTTTCATTTAAAAAAATTTTTCGACCAGGTGTGGAGTATACTATGCCGGATTAATTTTGTCAATATTTAAGATTTTTATACTAAATATTATTGACTTCACAGGTGTGATTTGTTATAATCACTCAATAAATTAGATATTTATGCTAAATATTGACAGTAAATAGCACAATTGCTATAATTTGCAGGTTTAAAATCTTTATAAATATTTGGGAGTGTGTATGTCTGAATTGGAAATTAGAAACCTCCACGTAAGTGTGGAGGATAAAGAAATACTCAAAGGGGTTGATCTTACCGTAAAACAGGGCGAGATCCATGCGCTCATGGGGCCCAATGGTACAGGGAAGTCCACTCTTGCTTACTCGCTGATGGGCCATCCCAACTATATTGTAACAAGCGGAGAAGCCTGGTTCAAAGGGCAGAATATTCTTGATTTGAATCCTGATGAACGGGCGCATTTAGGATTATTTCTTGCGTTTCAATACCCAGTATCAATCCCGGGAGTTTCAGTGGCAAATTTTCTAAGAACCGCAATTAATTCCCGCCGAAAAGCTGAGGATCCCAACGATAAAGGAATACCAGTACCGGAGTTTCGTAAAACCCTGAAAGGGAAGATGGATTTATTGAAAATGGATCATTCATTCGCCGGCCGTTACCTCAATGAAGGGTTCAGTGGTGGTGAAAAGAAAAGGGCAGAAGTATTACAAATGGCGACGCTGCAGCCTGAAATTGCATTGATGGACGAAACAGATTCAGGTTTGGATATTGATGCCTTGAAGGTAGTAGCTGAAGGGGTTAATGCACTTAGATCTCCGGATTTTGGTGTACTTGTTATCACACACTATCAAAGGATACTAAATTATATAAAACCAGATTTTGTCCATATCATGCTGAATGGACAAGTTGTTGAAACGGGTGGACCTGAACTTGCGCTGCAGCTTGAAGAAGAAGGATACGACTGGATTAAACAAAAAACAAGCAGCATCACGCAGTAATTTAGTACCTATACAAATTTAAGAATATATTTATTGTTGCCTGGAGGTAATTAATGAGCGATGCTCATATTTTAGAAGGTATAGGTGAATATCAATATGGATTTAAGGATCCAGAGACATATGTATTTAAATCACAGAAAGGTCTGGACAAAGAGATTGTTGAACAAATCTCAGCGATGAAAGGGGAGCCTTCATGGATGCTGGAGTTTCGTCTGAAAGCTCTTGAACATTTCATGAAACGCCCAATACCGACTTGGGGAGCTGACCTCTCTAACCTGGATCTGGACAATATTTATTATTATGTCAAACCAACCGAAGCAGAAAGCAAAAGCTGGGATGACGTGCCAGAGAATATAAAAAACACATTTGACAAACTGGGCATTCCAGAAGCTGAGCAGAAATTTCTTGCAGGGGTCGGTGCACAGTATGAATCAGAAATGGTTTACCATCAGGTGCAGGATCACCTGAAAGAGCAAGGGGTAATTTTCTTAAGCATAGAAGATGGTTTGCGTGAACACCCTGAACTTTTCCGCGAATATTTTGGAAAGGTTATTCCGATTGAAGACAATAAATTTGCAGCTTTAAACGGCGCAGTCTGGTCTGGTGGCTCCTTTATTTATATTCCACCGGGGGTGAGTGTGGATTTGCCTTTGCAGGCGTATTTTCGTTTGAATGTCGCCAATATTGGTCAATTTGAACGCACCTTGATTATTGCAGATGAAGGGGCAAAGGTCCACTATGTAGAGGGGTGTACCGCACCAATTTACACGACTGATTCCCTTCACAGCGGGGTGATTGAAATTATCGTAAGGAAGAATGCCCGTGTGAGATACACGACTATTCAGAACTGGTCTAACAATGTATATAACCTGGTAACCCAACGGGCGCTGGTTTATGAAGGCGCTACCATGGAATGGGTTGACGCCAATCTCGGCTCTAAAGTAACAATGAAATACCCTTCATGCTACCTGTTGGGACCGGGAGCTCATGGTGAAATTCTTTCTATGGCTTTTGCCGGCGATGGTCAGCACCAGGACGCGGGCGGGAAGGTACTTCATTTTGCGCCAAATACGAGCAGCAAAATCACTTCCAAATCGATAAGTAAAGGCTCGGGAAGAGCCTCCTACCGGGGATTATTGAAGGTGCATAAAGGTGCAACAAATGTACGCTCAAATGTTGTGTGTGATGCATTGTTGCTGGATGAACATTCCCGTTCCGACACCTACCCATATATCGAAATTGATGAGGATGATGTCACAATTGGGCATGAAGCATCGGTTTCCAAAGTAGGTGAAGAACAGCTCTTTTACCTGATGAGCCGGGGATTGAGTGAAGAGGAAGCGACCACAATGGTAGTTTCCGGTTTTATTGAACCATTGGTTAAGGAATTGCCAATGGAATATGCTATCGAAATGAACCGGCTTATTCAACTGCAGATGGAAGGATCGATTGGTTAACTATGGCAAATAAAAAAGTAATTACTAGAAAGAAGCGCACAGAATCAACTCAAAAACAATTTTCTTTTACCGGGGAGATGTTTTCTAAGATCTCAGGTAATGGCGACGTTCCAGATAATATTAAAAATATTCGCAAAAAAGCATGGAATGATTTTCAAATTATCTCTTTCCCTACTACCCAGGAAGAAGCATGGCGTAGAACGGATTTAAAGGGATTACCCGCGGCGGATTTCCTCCTGCCTGAATTGCAGAAGTTTGATGAAGCGGAAGTGCCGCCGGTACCGGAAGAATTGCTTCAACCTCTTGTGGGAAATGCTCACGGCGGACAAATAATCTTTACTCCTACAGGTGTAGAAATTGATAACAATCCGCAAATTGATGACACGGGTGTGATTTTTACGGATTTGATTACTGCCCAGAAGCGTCATCCAGATATATTGAATAAGATAATGGGGAAAATTGTAAAATCCGAAGAAGGTAAATTTGCTGCGCTGGCTTCATCTCTTGCGCAAAATGGGGTTTTACTTTATGTCCCTCAAGGATTAGACCTTGAGTTGCCTTTGCACAGTATAATATGGGGACCGGGAGATAAGCTTGCTTTTTTTACCCATTTGATGGTCTATCTGGAAGAAGGTTCATCTGCCACATATGTGCATGAATCCGCTTCACCCACTGTACCTGATAATTCAACTTTGCATGCCGGAGTAGTTGAAATATTTGTTGGACCCGGATCTAATTTTAAGTTTGTGGAATTTCAATCGTGGGGAGAACATGTTTGGAATTTCAGTCATGAGCGCGCAAAAGTTGAGAGCGACGCCAGAATCGATTGGATATTTGGCGCTGTAGGAAGTCACTTGACGAAAAATTTCTCAGATATAGATCTGATTGGCAGAGGGTCAACCGCTCGAATGTCAGGATTTTACTTCACCGATGGCGAGCAGCATCTCGATCACGATACTCAGCAAAATCACCTGGCTCCAGATACAACAAGCGATTTACTTTTCAAAGGAGCGTTAAGGGAAAAAAGCAGATCTGTATGGCAGGGAATGATTTACGTAGCGCCCGGTGCTCAAAAATCCGATGGCTACCAAGCGAACAGGAATTTAATTTTAGATTCAACTTCCAGAGCAGATTCAATACCAGGATTGGAGATTCTAGCGGATGATGTTCGCTGTACTCATGGTGCGACGGTAGGAAAAATTGATCCTGAGCAGGTTTTTTATTTGGAGACTCGAGGAATACCAAGAAAGGAAGCAGAGAAATTGGTTGTAAAGGGTTTCTTCGACCCTATTATGCAGCGTATTCCCTATGAAGGGGTGAGGTCTCGTCTACAAAAAGCGATAAGTGGAAAGACAGATTATTAAAACTGTGAGATGGATCTTTTATCACGTTTAATACTTGAACTTTGACTCATATAAAGTAAAATATCAAATCTATCAATCACCTTAAATATATTAAATAGGATAGAGTTTTTAATTATGTCATTTTTAGTGGGGAAACGTTTTGTTTGAACTGGAAGGCTTAATCTAGAATATAGACTAATAAGTAATATCAAATAAGGAGAGGAAATTGTCAGGAGTATTTTTTACCAGAGACCCGGATGAAGAGAGGGGTTTTAGAGTTGGCGATAGAGTGGAGGTTTATTGCGATCACGAGGAGGAAACCGACCGTATCCGCGATTGGTTGGAAGGTACTGTGGTTCAGGTTGATCCAAAAATGATCGCAGTTCAATTCAAAGAAAACGTTTATCTCACAGATGGTTGGATGGTACCCGATCATGTGTTGTGGTGTCCCAAAGATTCGCAAAATGTTCGTAGACCGCTTCGCCGTAAGAGAAAAAAACAAACCACAACCAAGTAACATTGGGTGTTTCTGCATAAAAATTATTAAAAAGTTGGACAGCAATTTTATATAATGATAGATATCGAAAAAGATACAGACTTTCTTCGTTTTCGTAATGACTTCCCGATACTAAAACAAGAAATTAAACCAGGTGTGCCACTTGTCTACCTCGATTCTGCAGCAACAAGTCAGAAACCAGAACAGGTTCTGGATGAGATGGATCGATTCTATCGAACTTCGTATGCGAATATCCACCGCGGCATTCATAAACTGGCAGAGGAAGCTACCGAACAATATGAAAATGCCCGAAATAAAATTGCCGCATTTATAAACTCACCTTCTCCGGAACAAATTATTTTTACCCGCAATACGACCGAATCAATTAATTTAATTGTACAGAGTTGGGGCCGGTCAAATTTAGAACCAGGCGATATTGTAATATTGACCGAAATGGAACACCATTCAAATCTGGTTCCATGGCAGATGTTGTCTGAAACGCTTGGCTTTGACTTGGAGTTCATTCCATTAACAGCTGAAGGATTGCTTGATCTCGAAGTTTACAGACAGCTTTTGAATTTACAACCAAAAGCTGTGAGCTTCACTTATATGTCTAATGTCTTAGGCACGATAAATCCAGCTGCAGATATTATCCGAATGGCCCGTGATGCTGGTACGACTATTATTGTCGATGGAGCACAATCAGTTCCGCATATTCCCATGGATGTTCAGAAATTAGATATGGACTTTCTAGCGTTTTCAGCCCATAAAATGTGCGGACCAAGTGGAATTGGTGTTTTATATGGTAAACGAGAATTGTTGGAAGAGATGCCCCCATTCTTGGGGGGCGGGGATATGATAAAACGAGTCAAGTTAAGGGAATTTTCGGCTAATGACCTGCCTTATAAATTTGAAGCCGGAACCCCAGCTATTGCGGAGGCAGTTGGTTTTGGCGCTGCGATTGATTATCTCGAAGCAATCGGAATGGAAAAAATTATTGAGCACGAACAACAGATTGTAGATTATGCAATCGAGAGACTTGAAGAAATCCCAGGATTGCAAATCTACGGACCCGAAGCGAAGAAAAAAGGTGGAGTAGTGTCTTTTACAATGAGTGGTTCGCACCCTCATGACATATCACAGATATTGGACAGCCATGGAATTGCTGTAAGAGCCGGTCATCACTGCGCAATGCCGCTTCATAATATATTGAATATCCCCGCTTCAGCACGGGCAAGTTTTTACCTTTACAATACGAAGGAAGAGGTTGATAAATTGGCTGAGGGATTATATTCGGTGTTAGATATATTTGGCGTATAACCTGCGGTTGAAAATATCACTTTAATTAAACAGAAAATGGAAGATTTATATAGAGAAGTCATCATAGACCGATATAAAAACCCACAATTTAAAGGGATATTGGATCCAAACGATATCTCCTTTGAAGATGATAATCCTTTGTGTGGAGATCATATAAGGATAGATTTGCGTATAGATAAGAATGGGATTGTAACAGAAGCAACTTTTGATGGGCATGGATGCGCAATTTCCCAGGCTTCTGCAGATCTCCTTATCGAATCTATCCAGGGTAAATCATTGGATGATATTAAAGAAATTTCTAAAGAGGATTTACTTGAATTATTAGGACTGGAGTTAGGTCCTGTAAGATTAAAGTGTGCCTTACTTTCCTTAAAAGTCCTAAAAGCTGGAGTTTACGGAGTGGGTGAAAGTGATGTGGATTAATAAGGAACCCAGATAATAAAAGAATATTGCTATAAATAATGTAACAATATGTTTGACTATACGGAATACGACTCAGATTCTATTGAATTTATTGAAATATGTTCAGTTGATGAAATAATTGAAGGAGAGCGATTATTTCTTGAAATTGAAAATAAACAGCTGGTACTCTTTAAAATTGATGGCGAATATTTTGCTATTGACGACATTTGCAGCCATGATAATGGACCTCTCGGTGAAGGCGAGCTGGAGGATCATAAAATAGTCTGCCCGCGCCACGGCGCCCGATTCGACATTCGGACTGGTCAAGCAGTGTCTTTACCTGCTGTGGTTGATATTTGCGCGTATCCGGTCAGGGTGAAAGGCGAAATGATTGAAATTGGTTTTCCAATACCTTAACGAAATATCGCCTTCGGTTTTTTGCCAGAAGCATAAAAAGTAGGAACAAATAAAACCCGCTCTCCCTTACTGCGGTAATTTTCTTCTTTTATCCTGAAAACATCCAAATCGAGGTCTGATCTGACCAGATTTAAATCCGAGTTTATGAATTGCCATTCAAATTTAAAATCTTTTATCAGATCATCTGAACTCCAATTTCCTCCTAAGACACCCATTTCAATTTCTACCAAACCTGCCTTGATAAAGTGTGCAGACAATTTGCGACCATAAAATGGATCTGCACCCTGTACATACAGAGAATTTATTTGCGCTTCTGAAATGGGCTCTAATTCCTCCGGGTAATCGATACGGCCACCGTAATCAGGTTCTCCAAAAGCAAAGACAAGGCAACCTGGTTTGGTTACCCTGACAATTTCCTTCAGCGCTTGCACAGGTTCTCTCAGCCACATAAAAAGAAAATGGGTATAGGTAATGTCAAATGTATTTTCCTTGAATGGTAATGAAATTCCGTCTGCTAATGAATAAAAAGCGGATTCGAAATGTTCCTTTGCAAAGGCGAGAAAATTTTGATTGATATCAATCCCAAACAGATTCAGGCTATTCACTGCTGCTGATTTAGTAGAAGTATGATATCGAATTTCATTCCTATAGTTTTCTAATACCGCTCCAGTTCCACATCCAACTTCAAGAACGCTAAAATCTGAACAATCATGCACTCTGTTCAAAAGATATTCTCGTATAGAGACAGTCCAACTGGCTTGCTGTTGGAAACGATTATGCCAATCGATTATGGATAGGGTCAATTGTTTTGACCTTTCCAGATAATCCCCCAATCATCTTCAAGGAAGTTACCTAAAACATGATTAATATCCTGTGCGGGTAAGACATCTCCATCAGGCTCAATATAGAGCCACCCTTTTCCTTCTCCGGATATTTTTCCTTTGAAATCTGTTTCAAATTCTATTGGGTTCAGAGATGAATAAGGAACCGGAAGGTTCCATATCAAATCTAGCTGGAGTTCCGCAATCTTGTTGCGCAAAATTTCAAGTCTCGAGGTAAGATTTTGTTTATGGGCACTGAGGGAAATTCCTTTTACTCCAACTTTCTGAAATTCCTCAATATGGCGAGAAATAGTTTCGAAATTGCCTTCCTTAAGGGTTAAATGAACGGACACAAATAAATCTTCCTTTAAACAAGCCTGCAGTCCGTCTCTTACTTCTTTTTTATCACTGTAAACAATCATCACATAATCAAGTCCGGTCAGCAATAAATCTTTCAAATATGCAGGTTCTGAAAGGCGAATTCCATTAGTTAACAAACCTGACACCTGACCATTATTCTCAGTTTGTTGCAATAGCACCGGAAGGTCATCCCGCAAGGTTGGTTCACCTCCGGTAAAGACAATATGCGGTATACCGATTGACCAGGCTTTGTCAATTATCTTTATCCATTCAGATGTGTCCAATTCTTTTTTCACTCTTTCAGTTGGAGCAGATTTGGGATCGTCCTGACCTGGAAGCCGGTATGTTATAGCACAATCCAACCTATAAGGAGCGGAGATATGTCCGCTAAATGGCACTACGCGCTCCATATCCAGAAAAGTAACAGGGTCAAGGTCAGGAGTATTGATGAGATCCTGTATTCTTTCAGACAGATCCAGATAATCTTGTTTGGCAACAGCTGGTTGAACTTTGTATCTTCTGGAGATGTGTTTGGCAACAATTTCCGGAGATGCGTTATTTATCAAAAAATAAGCATATTCTGTTGCTGTCTGGTTTAAGTGCAGGATTGTGCTGGCATTAATTATCAGGATGCCATTACCATCGTCTTCGACTCTTAAATGCAACCTATAATTTCTAGGATCATCACCCGGTGATAAATACTGGTATATCCCCGGTTGAACAATTTTTTCCGGTGAAAATGATTTCTTGATGGAATTAATAATATTTTGCATTTTCCGTCCCAGATTTGATTGTGTATATCAATAATAATTTAAATACAGGGAGTCATCAGTTGTCACTTACATGCTGGTAATAAAGTGGACAACCACCTCCACATTCTGATAATAACGCGCATTGATTGCATTTGAATGGAAGATTTTTCCGTTCCCGCAAAGATATCGCAAGTTCATGGTTCCAGATTGAATCCCAATCGTCAGAGAGGATGTTTCCAAGTGGTGTGTAATATGATTGGCACGGAAGTACATTGCCATCCGGTTCAATGCACATGTTGTAACGAGCGGCAGTGCAACCTTTAACACCCAGTTCCATTTGAACGGGATCAAAATTACAGTATTGGGTAGGGGTGTACCAAATCAATTTTTGATTGTTGTCCCTGGTTAGCGTACGGGCAACTTCCAGAAGAGGGCCTAATTCGTTTTCATCTATCCCACTGTGAACACTCTTTCCTTTGCCTGCGTAGATAAGCGCATTCATACCAATTGTGGGGACGCCTAATTTCGATAGAAAATTAATTGTTTTTGTGAGATCTACACTGTTAGGTTGTAAAAGCGTGGTGTTGGTCATAACATAAAGTGGGCTGTCCAAGGCGTTTTTGATCCCTTCCACAGTTTGTTTCCATGCACCTCTGGATGCAACCATTTGATCGTGTATAACTGGACTATGTGATTCGAGGGTTATCTGGACATGATCAAGTCCGGCATCTACAAGTTTCTGAATGTAATCTTTATCGCGCAGCCGGCGTCCATTGGTATTTATACCTGTAATCTGACCAATATTCTCTGACTCTGAGATCAGTTCAAATATATCCGCCCGCAAAGTAGGCTCTCCTCCGGTAAAGACAATGTGCGGAATTCCAATCTCCCAGAGTTGATTTATGATCTGCCTCCAATCTCGTGTATCTAATTCCTTAAAATTTCTTGGACGGGCGTTATAACAATGAGGGCAATCGTTATTGCACCGGTATGTAAGTGCTAGGTCCATCCTGTAAGGAGCGGACGGTTGAATATGAAAAGGAGGAGATATCTCCAGATCGAGGTCATGTATAGGACAGACACCATCTGGGCGGATTAATTCATCTATCTGGTCCTGAAAATGAGTAAAGTCTGAATATGCCTGATCCTGTGTGACTTTGTAGCGGGACCTGATCAAATGCAAGGCGGTCTCAGTGGAGGTGTTTTCCAAAATTAACCTAGCCATAAAGGAAGCAGTGGGGTTCAAGTGCATAACTCTATTAGCATTAATAATTAGTATGCCGGTATTGTCACCGTCAATACGGAGGTGAATCCTGGACGATTCACCGATATTTTCCCTTCGGTAGTGAAACAAACCAGGTTTTGCAAAGTCCGAATGTGGATTTCGCAATCTATTCTTAAGGGTTGAAATTAAGCGATTCATCTGAATTTTTGTCACACTCGAATTCTAAACAGCACTACCTTCCTCCCCCGGCACAAGCACAAGCGCAACCTGCACAAGCGCACGCGCACGCGCATGCACATCCTCCGCTGGTAAAACTCCTACCACTGCCACCACGTCCACGGCTCGATACAGGGATGGGGTTTGTTTTTTGAGTAACGCCATTTGTAAAATCGGTTATGTTACCGACAACATCACTTGAAAAGTTCTGAACTCTGTTCACAATCGATGCGGCAAATACAGAACCAGGAAGCTGCGGCAGACTAGGTTTTCCGGTGGAAGGAAGGGGAGCTCCTACGGGTTTCGGTGTAGAAGGAGTTGGACGACCATAACCGGGGTCATATCTTGGCCACCAGGTTGGAATGAACACCGGACCTGTGCGGAATACATCCTTAGTACGTTCCTCGTACTCGTCATCGAGCATAGTCCAGTCCATATTCTCTTCATACTTCTCACTTTTCACTTCTGGTGTCTCTGCTGTTTCAACCTGGGTCCAGGCGCGATTGACAATATCTTCATAATAAACAATGGTTTCCTTTCTGCTGAAACCTTTCATTTTTTTTGCTACGCTGTTTACGAGGTCAATCATGCCATCCTGCATAGATTTCTTGCGTTCATGCTTGTTTTCTAATTGCATGGCTTTTAGGAAATCCGTTTCATATTTATACAACCCTTCTGGAAGTGGGTCGCTGATCTGCAGGGTTAGTGGGTCCTGTTTTTCGACAACAGCAACGCCTTTTTTAATAGTGGAAAAAAGAATCATTGTCAATATCTTCTCCATCGGTTGTTCCAATAAAATTGCGGCTTCAACTGCAGTGAGACCGCGCTTTATTCCATGTCCTTCAATCGCGATTTTAGGTGGAAGATATTGGAGTTTTCTCTGGTTGGCGTTCCGGTAGGACAAATAAATTCCGCCTGCTACCAGGAAGAAAAAACCGCAGCAAAAAACTTGCGGGCAAATCGCCTCTGTACCAATCCCAAGCATGCTGAGAAAATTTGAATCCGATTTTACAATACTGTCTTCAGCGACGTATCTGGAAGGAAAAGAAGCTCCGAATTTGTACTGTTGGTCTCCTGAGGCTTGAGTGTTTGACCATGAGTAGGTGATCCTGCCGTCACCATCAACGCCGGTTTCAGGTTCTGTAGGGAACCCCTGGGGGGCGGAATGCCATCTTGGTTCTTCTGGTAGTAGGCCAGGCGGCAGGTGGAATGTCATAGAAATGTCTGTATTACCTTCGACGAATTTAGAACCGAAATATACCGGAGAAAATACAGCGCTGGCATAATCTTCATTATCACTATCTGGATACAATACTTTTTTGATGCCTTCTATATAAACATGCACTTCTCCCGTATCTCCAGGTTGGATTGAATCCTGCGCTAATGCGAGTGCAACCCCGGATCCGGTTCCCTGGTATTCACCTTTGGAAATATCCGCCACGGGTTTCCCATTGATTTCCGCGCTTATACGGTTTATATCGAAGTTAGAGTTTGGTAAACCGAGATCAATATAATCAATTGGAGAGGCACTTGGATCATTTGTAAACAACAGGATGTAATCAATTGCGTATGTTCCATCTTCATCAATAAAAACGTGAACATCAAGTTTATCCAGACTGAACAAATAGGTTTGGGCAGCAACCGCGGCAGGTATTACCAGAAGAATGCTCAAAATAATTATGCTGACGAATAACTTTTTCATAAACTCTCCAGCAATAAAAAAGCCTATAGATAATTGTGATAGGTTTTAGTTCAATGTAACCAATAGATCACCATTTCGGTTCTTCAGTTAACTGGTATGAAGTGCCGCAGAAAGGGCAGTTGACTACAGGCGCCCCCGCGACCATCTCAATATTGTCGGTTGTAATCGCACCACCACATGATTGGCATTTCAATTGATCCAGTTCTACATTACCTGGCAGATCAACCTGGTAAGTGACTGAAGAACTTTCCGCACCAGCTTGTTTGGCACGTCGACTCCCAAACCAGATCAACACGAACCCAATCGCCACACTGATGATCCCTACCGGTATCCAGCCTGTTGAACCTGTGGGGCTGAATGCGCCCCATATAAACAGAACGCCGAAAAAAATCATAATCGCAGCCGCAATATAAAGGATTATCTTCACTGGGTCCATTTTCACCTCACTTAATTATATAGTTTATCTTGACTTATATTGGTGTGCAACTGATTAATTTCATATAATTAGTATTATTATTGCAGTTAGCAAAAATCTGTGCCTCAGATAATGCACAGATTTTTAATTTAAATAAAAATTAGATTCATTCTTCAATCTTAATTTCTTCATCGGAACCAGCAAGTTCTAATAAATCCCCTGTTGCTACGAAAATGGTCCTCTCGCAAATATTTGTTACCCGATCTGCTAACCGTTCAAGATTGTGGGCTGCCCACATGAGCATATTTGCCTGGTCGATTGTCCTTGGATTTGTTAACATCACTGTCACAAGCTCTCGGTAAACCTGATTGTATAAAGCATCTACTTTTTGATCATCCCTGGGGATTAATTGTGCTATCTCGGAATCCTGGGATACAAAAGCACCGATTGCCCTATGGAGCATATCCACTGCAATATCTGCCATACGGGGAATGTCGATCAGTGGTTTTACATGGGGTTGCTGTCCGATTTTCAGGCAGATCTTTGCAATGCCTTTCGCATAATCGCCCATTCTTTCAAGCTCGCCAACAATTTCAAGAATAGAAGCAATCAGTCTCAAATCGCCAGCCATTATCGGTTGGACTGTAGCAATGGTGACGATTATGTCATATTCTAATTTAAATCGTTTGTCGTTGATAATTTTATCGTTTGTGTAAACGTTCAGCGCTAGTTCGGTATCGCGATTTTTTAATGCGTCAACTGCTTCCAGTGTCGCATTTTCTACCATGCTGTCCATAATAAGGATTTCATCCAGCAAATTGCGGATTTTTTTATCAAGCTGTACTCTTGAGGACATTCGTTACCTCCAGGGGATTATTCCATATTATCCAAAACGACCTTCAATATAATTTGATGTGCGTTCATCCTGAGGATTAATAAAGAGTTCATCACCAGGACCATGTTCAATTAAATCACCTTGTAAGAAATATGCAGCGTAATCTGCTGTCCGGGCAGCTTGCTGAACTGAATGTGGAACCAGTATGATTGTATACTGCTGTTTCAAGTTCTGTAATGTCGTTTCAATGTAGCCAGTTGAAATGGGGTCCAAGCCTGAGGTGGGTTCATCAAGGAGTATCAATTCTGGCTCAAGTGCTAAACTGCGAGCAAGGCACAGGCGTTGTTGTTGACCACCTGAAAGGGTGTTTGCAGGTTCATTTAAGCGTGTTTTGACTTCATTCCATAGAGCAGCTTGTCGAAGACACGACTCTACAGATTTATCAAGACTTTTTTTATCCTTTACTCCCGCCATCTCTAATCCATATGTGATGTTATTGCGAATATTTAAAGGAAGAACCACAGGTCTCGCAAAAACCATACCTATCCTTCTGCGTAATTTGATAACATTAATATCTGGGTTTAGAATATTTGTGAATTGATTATTTTTGTCAGCTAACAAAACATTTCCTGTTAAGCTGGCAACATCAGCTAAATCATTTAATCGATTAATAATACGCAACAAAGAAGATTTTCCTCCACCAGAAGGTCCAAAGATTACAGTTATTTTGTTGGCAGGAATTTTCATATTCACATTTCGCAATGCTTCTACCCCATCTGAATATTTTAGATATAACCTTTCAATAATTAATTTTTCCATAATATTCTGGTAATTACCACTGGCGTTTTGCACGCGCTCTTGACCTGATAACTGTAGCGAGGATATTCATTCCGAGGATAAATGCCAGCAAAACAAGGGCTGTGCCATATTGTAGGTTTAGAGGCATTCCAGGAACCTGTGTAGAAATTACAAACAGATGATAAGGCAGCGCCATAGTTGCATCAAAAGGTGAATTTGGTAGTTGAGGCAAGAAAAAAGCTGCTGCTGTAAACAAAATGGGGGCCGTTTCACCAACAGCCCTTTCTAATCCAAGTATGATGCCAGTTAAAATTCCTGGTTGGGCTTGGGGAAGCACAATACGCAAAATTGTCTGCCATTGACTGGCTCCTAAGGAAATACTAACAACTCTAAAGGACCTTGGTACAACTCGCAATGCTTCTTCCGCCGTGCTGATAAAAACGGGTAAGGTCATAATCGAAAGAGTAAGACATCCAGCTA
>JBJYWI010000077.1:0-2265 GCA_046259385.1 Anaerolineales bacterium | reverse complement strand
TGGAATAGCTTGCAGGTTTGCAGAAGCAAACATTATGAGTATCCATAAAGGTAAAACTAGGGCAAACCTCTTTTGGCGAAATATTCCTAACAGTATTCCCATAAAAGCGGCAATTACCGAAAAATTACCATAGCCGGCGGTTAAATAATTCCAATGGAAATCCTGGAATGCTTGGCTGGCTTCACTGGTTACGGATAAACGAGGCGCAATAAAAGTGCGAAAGGTATCCAGCCACCAGGGGAGTGTCATTGTAATGGCTAGAGAAACGATAAGCGTGAAAATCAGAATTTGCTGCGTTAAATTATCCGATTTTTTTCTACTGAAAATTTTATTAAAAACCAAAACAGCAAAGTATGCTCCGAAAAAACAACCCAGAAATATCCCAACCCGGTAGTGAGACAAGAACAACCCTGCACATGCTAGCACTGCAATTAGAATAGTCTCACAATATCGAAAGAGGAAATTCTGGAGTGAATTCGGAAATTGGTTTTTTCCCAGTTTTTTGATTACAAATAAAATAAGAGAGAGCGCTGCGGGAAAAATCAAAATGCCAATCAATTGGGTATATCTTCCCCAGCTTGTGTAATAAGCAGGCATTGGAGTTACTAATCCGGTTATGAATGCTGCAGCGATTCCTGCCAATTTATCTTTTATTACCGAAGTAGTGAATAGATAAACTGCAAATACAGTTAGCGCATTTAATAGCTGGCCAAAAACCAGCATAGCAATTGGAATATCTAAACCTGAAAGGAAATGAAATACCGCCAGATTGGTGTGAAACCCAAAGTGGTAATTGACAGGAGAGATACTTAAATATGGCGAGTATGTAGTCGGTAATCCTTCCTGTTCGATTATCATTCGAGTTAGCAGACTGTGGTGGACTGAATCGACCCAGGGTGGGGCAGAAAGATCACGGATCATTACAAACCGGATTATTAGTGACACAGTAAAAATAATAACTAATGGAATTATGGTCTTATCGAAAATCAGGAATTTCGGTTTTTTACCAGTAAATAAATTACGAAATTCAAAACGGTTAAACCATAGATATGCTAATAAAGCCAAAATGTAAATTGGAATGATGCGGGTTTGGTTGATTTTGATGTTCAGAATAGAACACCAGAGGTAAAAAATAGGGATAACAGAAAGGCTTATTCCGATCGAAATTGCGGTTTTCTCACCAAGGTCCAAATGGGATATTAATGGATTGCGATTGTTCCGGTTAATTATTTTTATGATTAACGATCCTGGCAGCCAGGCTACCGCAATCATAGGAACGATCAACCAAATATTGGAAAACCAAAGAGAAAGATCATCCAGTAAGGATCCAAACCCATATTGATAAAAAAGGAGGAAGGCTATATCCCCATCCGTTCCAGTGCCATTGATAAAGAGTTGCCCCTCGGGATAACGATCCTCAGGACTGCCAAGTATTTCGAATGAAATCGAATTGGATTGTATTTGCAGGAAATAATTTTGACCGGACGAATCGGATCTTGAAGGGAATTTAATTGTTAATGGCTTATCCCGTTTGATCTCATCGATATATATATCGATAATCTCCAATGTTTCAGAAGACCAAGGATTTTCAAAAAGGCGGAATTGAATTTCTCCATCTTCAATTTCTTCGTTGTATGGGAACTGGAGCCAGAGTTGAAGGCTGTTAAAATTGTTTCTCAGTGGTTTGATGGTTTGACCCGCATAATTTCCAGGATGTAAATGAGCGACGACCTGTCCTCCATTCTCCTGAGATGACTCAGGATCCTGCAGTGTCACACAACCAGAAATGGAAATTGAGAGAATTATGAGAAATAATAAAAATAAGGATAGTCTTACCGGTTTATCAAAACCATCCATTATTTTCCGTTGCCAAGGCTTTCCCTTAAATACGATTCAATAAACCCATCTAGATCACCATCAAGAACAGCCTGAGCGTTACCAACTTCAAAATTTGTGCGGTGGTCTTTGACCATCTGATATGGGTGTAGAACATATGATCGAATCTGGCTTCCCCATTCCGCTTTAATAAATTCGCCTCTAAGTTCGGCAATGTGTTCTTCTTTTTCCGCTTGTTTAATATCAAGAAGTCTCGCTCTTAGAACGCGCATTGCGTTTTCTTTGTTCTGAACCTGTGACCGCTCATTCTGGCAAGTAACAACAATCCCTGTCGGTAGATGAGTTATCCTGACTGCGGTATCATTTTTTTGAACATTTTGACCGCCAGCGCCTGCAGACCGGTAGGTGTCAATTCGCAGATCGTTTGGA
>JBJYWI010000076.1:0-3781 GCA_046259385.1 Anaerolineales bacterium | reverse complement strand
AGAACTGAGCTGGAGTAGTTGGTAATGTATTTTTATAAACACTGATCTATTTTAATCTGACCTGCCACCATTATTTGTACCAATCACAATGTTAGACCAACTTGGTTAATTTAAGAAGGTTGAACCACGATAGCAGCTGGGACTGATAGTCCATAATCCAGTGAACTGTATGGTCGGACCTTGTTGTAATGATTTGTTCAGATGTAAATTGTTTCCTCGGCATTCTGCCTGCTTCCGTTTTGTACCAACCCTAACTTATCTTTTGGATCAGTGTTGGGGGGGCAGGTCATACTGCATGTAGCAATTCAAGCTAGCTCAAACGTTGTTGGATAAAATCAATGCAGCGCAAGGCCATCGATTTAAAATGGGGAGAAAAAATAAGAGAGATTTTTCTGGTAAAACGTCAGAATAATTTACTTAGATCAGGACTCCACCCCCAACACCATACTCGGCCCAAAAGACCGTATAGTTTAGTATGCATTTGCTGGAGAAAATGGAATATTTCCAAATTAGATGCAGGAAAGAAAAGGGGGACTTTCACTTGATGCGAAATTAATATATTTTAGCCTGCCAATGTATAATCTATTAAGCAAAATACGAGATTGATCTGCTTACTATTTTCAGATTTATCCTATATGAATTTAGTATTGCCAGCTGAAATTTATTCTGGCCAGAACTAAGTATTTCTTTGTTGAATATATACCCTAGGAATTGATTAAACAAACCTAACTATCATAATAATTTTTCCCAGTTGACAGAATAAAAAAACGATGCGAATGCCCTGCTATCCTAAGTGAAGAGGATTATAAAGAGGAGAGATAAATGATCGCCAAATCCAAGGGGATGTTGTACCTTGCTCTCCTGAGCGTCATCTGGGGAGCCTCATTTCTGCTTATCAAGATCGCCGGTCAGTCATTCCCACCTCTCGCCCTTGCCACCGGTCGAATGGTTATTGGCGCTGTTTGCCTTTTCTTTTTCCTTAAAGCGCAGGGAGGTGGCATGCCTCGCATCAGCAGGGTATGGGTACCCTTCCTTTTGCTTGGTATATTTAACGCCCTTATCCCAATAGCCCTGCTCTCTTTTGCAGAAACAGAGATATCCAGCGGTCTTACAGCTGTCCTTAACAGCACTGTGCCAATCATAACTGTGATTCTTGCTCACTTTTTGGTAGATGAACGTCTCACAACTGACAAAACCATTGGCATTATCATCGGTTTTTCCGGCACACTCATCGTCCTGATTCCCAACCTATCAAATGGAACATCAACCAGCATAACGGGGCTCATCGCTGTGCTGCTCGCCTCGTTCTTCATAGCCCTGTCCACCATCTACGCCCGCAAGTACCTTAAGGATGTGCCTCCAGCCCAGACAGCCACTGGTATGATGGCTTCTGCGGCAGTTGTCGGATTCCCACTTATGCTCATCTTCGAGAACCCTGATCAGATTAGTCCTGCAGGTGATGATATCCTTGCCCTATTCGCGCTGGGTATCATCTGCTCCGCAGTCGCATACCTGCTTTACTACTGGTTGGTCGCCAACCGGGGCGCTACCTATGCATCACTGGTGATGTTCACCCAGCCAGCTCTTGCACTCATCTTCTCTGCAATCTTCATAGGTGCCTCCGTGCAGTGGACTACCATTTTAGGTATGGCAGTTATCCTGCTCTGCATAGCCATTATGGATGGATTTCTTGATAGGTTCTTCAAAAGCAAAAAACCCAGCACAGCTTGAAATGAGTTATGTCCCTGGAATTGATCGTGGGCCATTGCCCATAAAAAGAGCCGATTGTGAGCGGTTCCTTTTGTTTTTTTTTGGTTCAATTTAGTCCAAACAGTCTATCAAATCCGTGTATACAATCGCCCCATTTTGACCTGCTCCCATAATTTGTACCACTCACAATTTTTGATCCACTTGATTAATTTGGGAAGATTGAACCACGATAGCAGCTGAGGATGGTGGTCTGTAACCCAGTGATCTGTGTGGTCGGACCAGAGATTAAAGTATATAGTTTAGATGTAAATTGTTTCCTTGGCATCCTGCCTGCCTCCTTCTTGTGCTAATCCTAACTTATCTCTTGGATCAGATTGGGGGGGCAGGCCAATTTCCTGAGTAGACCAAATTTATTCAGCTGATCTTTTTACCACCCATCCCATTAAAGATAATATTATCCAGATGATTATTAATGGCAATAATCCTGCGATCAGGCATACCAATCCAGTAATGGCAGCATTTTTGCCGTAGAAAAGATAAATGAGACCATCTCCAACAACGAAGAGAATTATTATCCCACCAGCCAGAAGCCGATTATTTGTTTGCCGGGTATACTTTCTAAGGTCGCGTGACATTTTTAATTATGTACTGCTATTTCTACTTACTATAAAATTAATCACAACGAATAGAATAATATTACTATTAAAGTAAAATATGTCGGTAACCAAAAAAAAGAATGGGAAGTATTTTTTTAATGAAATTTGACCTGCTCTATTATATGTATGACTCACAATGTCAGACGAACTTGATTAATTTGAGAAGGTTGAATCACAAAAGCAGCCGGGGCTGGGGGTTTGTAACCCGGTGAACTTTGTGGCTGGACCACACCAAGATGACTTTTTAATTTATTTATTCAATCGGGAATCCACCCCCATCACCATACTCGGCCCAAAAGACCGTATCGTTTAGTATCTATTTGACATAAATTTACTTCGTTATCATGTCTTTTTACAA
Organism: Anaerolineales bacterium; assembly: GCA_046259385.1. Classification (GTDB taxonomy): domain Bacteria; phylum Chloroflexota; class Anaerolineae; order Anaerolineales; family UBA4823; genus CAVWDI01. The sequence continues at coordinate 1,057 of JBJYWI010000076.1, read as the reverse complement.
AGAAGAGCCCAAAACAATCACGTTTTCCCTGCATTTGTGGTACCCAATCCCTCACATTCTTTTCGCTAGCGATAGTGATTGACTCGCTGATCTCTAATTGCCAGGTAATCTCTAGCACGGTCATTCCCTAGCTTGAAAGCTCCACCGGCTTCCCAGGAACACATGAGAGATAATTAATCCACCTTTTTTTATCTTTTTTATAGTAATATGGTGTATAATTGCTTCGCTTGATAAGATCCCGATATCTACTTCGTAAAATTTTAATACTCGGGCGAAGATATACCGATATCTCACCAAAACTGAAGATTCAGTATTTAATGTTCCATTCACGGAGATTTGCACCAGTAACAAAAAAGGAGAACATTTCATGTCAACAAAAGACGATGTCCGCAAAGCATCACAGCAATTCTACGCAGCCTTGAACAACATGCTTGATGGGGATATGGGCCCCCTGGCTGAGATCTGGTCCCACGGTGAAGAAGTAACGGCAATGCATCCAATTGGCGGGCGAAATACTGGGTGGAAAGATGTTCAAGAGGCGTTTATGGGTGTATCGCAAATCGCCTCAGAAGGGCAGGTTAAACTGGCTGAGCAAACCATTCAGGTCGACGGGGATATGGCTTACGAACTGGGTATCGAAAAAGGTCAGGCCGTGCTTGCCGGACAGGACATTTCCATCAACAACCGAGTTACGAACATCTACCGCCGTGAAGCTGGAGCGTGGAAGATGGTTCATCACCATACGGATGTTTCTCAAGGGATGGTTGATCTTCTCAATCGTTTGCAATCCGAAATGTAAGGGTTGATTTTGCGCTGGTTTTCAATAACAACTTGAGATTAAACTTCCAATAAAGGAATTCAAAAAGAATTTAGTTCAAAGCCATTTAGTTCGTCACGATCCTGGTTGAAGTTAACAACTTTTCCTGTGCAAAGCGCGCATGCGGTATCCATTGATATCGATATCAACCAGGTGACCTGCCCCCATGATTTGTACCACCTACAATGTTAGACCAACATGATCTATTTGGGAAGATTGAACCACGACAGCAGTTGGGGC
>JBJYWI010000075.1:0-10665 GCA_046259385.1 Anaerolineales bacterium | reverse complement strand
GGAGGTCTTGTATCTGGAGGAGAAGGTCAACGCGTCAGATTAGGGCGTGCCCTTACTAGAGAGAAAATCCGCCTGGTGATCCTGGATGAACCTTTCAGAGGTCTAGACAGAAAGCAGCGCGGTGAACTGCTCGAACGAACAAGAGAACTATGGAAATTCGCGACTTTGATATTTATTTCACATGATATCACTGAAACCGCTCGATTTGATAGAGTACTCGTTATGGATAATGGCCAGGTAATTGAAGATGGCGTACCAGAAATCCTCGCAAGTAATATTCATTCCCACTACAAGACAATGCTGGAACAAGATAGAGAAGTGAGAAATACCTTCTGGGAAGGACCGATATGGAAAAAATTGGTACTCGAAGATGGAGTCTTAAAAACAAAAAAGAATTAATTCTATATCTAATTTAGCTTTAATCACTGGACGGTATAATCCCACCTCGATATTTTGCAGTAATCCAATCCAAATAAAGAATATATTAGTCAATAAACCTATGAATAAGATATTAAAGTTCTTCAGTTTATTTTTTATTGCTTCAACTCTTTTACTATACGGGTGCAGCAGCAGTGATTTGTCTGAAGGTTCTGAAAATCAGCCCCAGGAGGAGTTAGGAACTGCGGAATACAACCTAGCAAACAGCACAAAGGGATCACAAACAAACCAGATCGAAGTTCAAGATATTGAAAATGGAGACGGGAATTCTGAAGTGCAGGATATCGAGCAGGAATCTGAAAAGATTGACCTTTCTGACGAAGAAAATCAAATTACTGCAAACGTTGAAGAGAACGATGGCGCCCAGGTTGTTGAAATAGAACGTCCTCCGGTGGACCCTTCTAAGGGTTTTTCAGCGCCAGAATTTTCTCTCACTACACTTACAGGATCAAATATAACTCTTTCTGATTTGCGTGGTAAAAATGTGGTGTTGAATTACTGGAAATCTTGGTGTGTGCCTTGCATGGATGAATTGGTCGCTCTGGAAAATCTGCACAGAACTTATCAGGGTGAAAACCTGATCATTCTGAGTGTTAATGGAATTGAGGATGACAGCCTTGAAGATGTAAACAGAACTGTCAATGAGAAGGGGTTGACTTTTCCCGTGATCCTTGATCATGGAGAGACATTCTGGAAATCGTATCAAGTATTGTTCCTGCCAACATCGTTTTTTATTGACAAACAGGGTGTGATTCGCGATATCGCAATAGGTGGTGACTCAGAAGCGGATTTTAAGCTCAGAATTGAACAGTTACTTGCAGACGAATTATAGAAACTGGCTTTCGGCTTCGTCACATTTTCTATCCAGGTTAGAATTCTGACTACTGATGCTGGAAAATTAGCAAAACTTTTTAATTTAATTTAGTCTTCATAATATTCAGTATTAAACCCTAAGCTATCTAATATTGATAAACTTGTAAACATGAGCGAAACTGATGTAATCCGGAATTTTATACATGCTCTCGCTCAAGCTGTTGATCTCGATCAAGCCCTTGAAATTGTACTGGTGAATCTGCGTGAAGTTTTTGAATATGACAGGGCAGGTTTATTTATCCTGGATGAGAATTACCATCTAATCTTGAACCGGGACAGCCATACAGGAAAAGATCGCCTTTTATCACTGCGAAAATCTGACGACCCCATCATTACCCAAATTGCAGAAGAAAAAAAGCCTCTAATCTTTAAAGATATCCAACTCGATAACCGGTTCAAAGATTGGGAAGGGATGGATTCAATCCGGAGCTGGATCGGCGCGCCTTTGATTATCCGAGACAAACTGATTGGTTTTTTATCTCTTGGCTCCTTAAAAAAGGATATTTACGGACCATCTGATGGCGTGATGATACAGACATTTGCGAGCCAAATCGTCTTGCTTATTGAAAAAGCTTGGCTTCATGAACAATTTACACGGAAAACTGAAGAACTTGAAGGGATAACAGCTTTAAGTATAGCGCTTGGACAGGCAGAAGGATATGAAATTATCCTTGATGCATTATTCAAACATATTGGGGTTTTATTTGGAGCTCAGAGATGTCTGATTCTTTTCCCGGATCAATCTGGGCAGAATCTTGTCGTCAGGTACGGAACTGAATCCAACCTGATCGGAGCTTCATTTTCCAAGGCTACTAAAACTCTCTGGGACGTTCTACTGTCCGGTGAACCAAAAATTTTAAATAAGAAAAATATTTACCAACAAGATAGCCTCCAAAATTATTCTTCGGAATTATTGGAAGGTCTTGAAACCGCTGTGATAGTCAGCCTAAAATCCAGTGATATTTCTAAAGGGATTTTGTTTATTGGATTTGAAAATATGCGCGAATTCGGATTAACCGAGATTGGTCAGTTCGTATTTATTTCCGAAATTGCCGCAAGTTCCTTAGAAAGAGTAATACTGCTTGAAGAACTGGAAAATAAAATCAATACCCGGTCCAACCATCTATCTGTTCTGTTTGACATAAATACATATGCTTCAAAACAACTCCAACTCGATAACATTATCGACAAAATTTTATCGCATGCAATTGGATCAATGAATACATACGCAAGCGCTGTCTATCTGAAGAACCAATCAAATAATGAGTTTGAATTAGAGGTATATCAATCCCAGAATAAAATGGATTTTTCTTTACCAAAAAGTATTAAACCTTCTTCAGATACTATGGAATTGTTATTTGGTGGGGAAAGACCACTTGTCATCAACCCGAATGAAATGTCTTCTTTCGATTTCTTTCCTTCAAATGAGAAATTCCAAATATTATTCACTCCTATTTTTTCAAAAAGCTTACCAATCGGGATTCTTATTTGCTTTAATAAAACCCTTCGTATTTACTCGGAAAATGACTTTTCACTATTCAATTCTCTTGCTGACCAGCTTGGAATTTTTATCGAGAGAGAGCAGCTAATTTCAAAAGCTGAAGCTGCTGCTGTTCTTGAAGAACGGCAGAGATTAGCGCGTGATCTGCATGATTCGATCACACAAATGCTTTACAGCCAGGTACTGTTCGCAGGCGCCGGAAAACGAATTCTAAATCAAAATCAGGTGAAACTCACAGAAGAATACCTTAATCGATTGGAGAACCAAGCTCAACAAGCATTACGGGAGATGCGATTAATGGTATACGAATTACTACCTGTTGACCACCTTGATCATGGTCTGTATCAAGCTCTTAAGAACAGGATAGAAGCGGTTGAACAACGATCTGGCTTTAGGACACAGTTGATTGGCGATCAAAATATTAACCTTGGCAGCAAAAATAACTATGAACTTTACCAGATTGCCCAGGAAGCTTTGAACAATACCTTAAAACACTCATCTGCAAGGTCAGTAGTTATAAAATTGATCAGTTCAAATGGTCAAACTATTATGGAAATTGAAGATGATGGTTGTGGTTTTTCCTACGAAGGCGAAACTTCGATGAAAGGTGGTCATGGAATCAAAAATATGCTCGAAAGATCTAAAAAGTTAGGCGGAAATCTTGCGATTGAAACTTCTCCAGGCAAAGGCACGAAAGTCATAGTTAAAATCTGAACATGAATACAGAAAAAATAATAAGCGTCCTTATCGCTGATGATCATGCAGTTGTGCGGGATGGAATAATCGCGCTTCTCGATGCAGAACCGAAAATACAGGTAATTGCTTCCGCATCTGATGGGATTGAAGCAATTGAAATGGCAGAGAAACATGATCCGGATGTGATCCTATTGGATCTTGTCATGCCGAGAATGGACGGAATACAGGCAATTATTGAGATTAAAAAGGCAAATTCAGAGGCGAAGATACTTGTTTTGACAAGTTACGCTGAAAGCCACCAAGTTTACTCTGCCATAAAATCTGGTGCGATGGGTTACCTGTTAAAAGAATCCTCATCGCAGGATCTTATAAACGCTATCAGAGATACCTACCGTAATATTCCCGTCTTACAACCAGAGATTGCCCACAAGCTTATTATAGATATCCGAAACTCAGATTCTAGAGAACCATCTATAAATCAGTTGACTGATAGAGAAATCGAAATTTTATCCCATGTCGCTTCAGGCAAAACAAATCAAGAAATCGCTAACGAATTATTCTTAAGTGAACGAACAGTACGGACACATATAACCAATATCCTGGCGAAACTCCAACTAACAAACCGGACTCAGGCGGCATTATATGCTCTTCGTGAAGGGATAGCTCACATCGATTATTCAAAGGATAATTAATTTATCGAGCGACACGGGGGATCCAATTAGAATAAGATAATTTACTCTTCGAACTTGAATTAAACGATGTAGTAGTAATATAAACAGCATACATTTGTTATAATCCTAACATGGGAAGGGTGAGGAATATAATTTTAGGTTTTTAATTTAAAATGGAAGGTGTGTTTAGGAATTATTTCTTAAATGCTGGTTGCGGTTCAACAAAATAAACAAGTAACAGGCGCGACAAATTCAATTATCGGGCGTATATCAAGACGGGAAGCATATTAAATTATTGAGGTTATGCTCACTCGTCTGTATTATTTCGAAGAAGGAGCATACACATGTCAAAACGAGTTGCGTTATTAACCGGTGGAGGAGATGTTCCAGGCTTGAATATGTGCCTGAAAAGCCTTGTATATCGATTAAGCGATCTCGGTTTCATTCCGATTGGAGTCAGAAAAGGGTGGGAAGGTTTCATCAATTACAATCCACACGATCCAACAACCTACAGCGATAATTTCATCGAATTGACAAAAAATATTGTCCGACCGATTGACCGTACTCCGGGCTCATTTCTGCATTCATCTCGTATTGAACCACGCGAGATGCCATCCCAATCCGTACCATCGTTTCTACACCAGGAAAAATTGGGAAATATTGATCTGACCGATCACATTATGGATATTGTAGAGAGATTAGAATTGCGTGCATTGATTGCCATTGGAGACGATGATATGCTCCATTACGCCGCTCATCTGAATCAGAAAGGCGTCCCGATCATCGCAATTCCCAAAACAATTCACAACAATATCCACGGCACTGACTACTCGCTCGGGTTCAGCACAGGACTTGCAAGAGGCGTTTCTTTTGTCCATGAATTAAGGGCTTTGGCAGGCTCCCGTGAGCAATTGATAGTGGTCGAAACATTCGCAGCAAAATCAGGCTACAGCACCTTACTCATCGCACTTTTATCCGGCGCTGACCGGGTAATCATCCCTGAGGTCCCATATAATCCAGAACGCTTAGCTGGTTTAGCTCTCCAGGACAAACACGAAACGCCTGCAAATTATGCAGTTATAGTCGTTTGCGATGGATCGAATATGGATGCCGAGTCATTTGAAAAATATCATGATTTCCTTTCCAGAAAAACCCATTCAGGCAGTGGGATGGAAATTGCTGACCTGCTCCAGCAAATAACCGCTGAAGAGGTCTTTCTACAACCTTTAACCTACCTGTTGCGTACCGGTTTCCCGGATGGTCAGGACCTTCTTGGGGCAGCGAACTTCGCATTTCTCGCAGCAAGGTTGGTAAACGAAGAGCGTTATGGGCGCATGGCCGCATTTATACAAGAAAAGATGTGGACTGATGTAGATTTGAATCTGGCAACTGAAGGTGTTAAGACAGTTGATGTAGAAAATTGGTATGATCCGGAAAATTATAAACCAAACCTGTCATTGATCTGGTCAATTGAAAATAATTGAGTTGAACGTACGAGTGGAGTTCAAGAATGGGTTTAGAGAATCACGACAAAATTACAAATCCGAATGGTAATAATGATATCGTTGATATCAACAATGTCATTAAAACCTTTCCTGTTGGTGATGGCGAGATAACAGTCCTGAAAGGTCTCTCGCTGGATGTTAAAAATGGAGAATTTATCTCCATTGTTGGACCTTCTGGAAATGGAAAATCCACATTGTTGAATATGATCACAGGAATCGATAGGCCAACAGAAGGGGAAGTGATCGTCACAGGTAGAGAAATTCACAATATGAGTGAAAACAAACTGGCTGCCTGGCGAGGACAGCATGTAGGCATTGTATTCCAATTTTTCCAGATGCTGCCCGCATTAAGCCTGCTGCAAAATGTAATCCTGCCGATGGATTTCGCCAAAAAATACAGCCAGAAAGAGCGGCGAGAGAGGGCGATGGATCTACTTGATTCTGTAGGTCTCAGCGACCAGGCGCATAAACTACCGAGCATGGTCTCGGGCGGTCAGCAGCAGCGAGCCGCGATCGCTCGCGCGCTTGCCAATGATCCTGAACTTTTAGTCGCGGATGAACCAACTGGCAATCTGGATACACGCTCCTCTAATGATGTCTTTGACCTTTTCAGCAGACTTGTCGATCAGGGAAAAACACTCATAATGGTCACGCACAATAAGGAACTCTCTCGTCGTGTCCCACGGGTTGTAGAAATTATTGACGGCAAGATTGCCCGGGATGAATATGTGGGCGGCGCAGAGTGGACCGGCTACTAAGCTCAAACAATAAGCGTAAGAGATTATATGGGTGTTTTAAAGCATAAAATCCTAAGGGACCTCTGGAATAACAAAGGTCGGACACTGCAGGTAATCCTGATTATTGGGATTGGAGCTGCATCTATAGGGATGATATTGGGAACCAGAAATCTTGTCATTCCAGGCATGGAAGATATCTGGCAGCGAACTAATGCACCATCAATATTCTTTTTCACATCGCCTGGTGTCAGCGATGATGAACTTGAAGTGCTGAAGCGGATTGATGGCGTTGCAGAAATCGACGCGGTGAATACTGCTACGATTGAATGGAGGGTGAACCCAAACGATGAATGGAAGCAGGGCGGGCTCAATGCTCGTCCCGATTATCAAAACCAGAAACTGAACAAATTAGAATTAATTGAAGGAGATTGGCCAGAGGAAGAAGTAGTTCTGGTTGGTCAGGATGCAGAGACTTTTTATGGAATCCCAATAATTGGAAAAGTATATTTCCGGATAGATAAACGTGAATATGAAATAGAGCTGGACGGAATGATTTATAACACCTTCACCCAACCGGCATATTTTGGCGGCACTGCCCAGTTTTATTCTTCAATTGATTATTACGAAAAATTAATTGGAAATCGCGACTTTAACCAGATATATGTTCGAGATATTAATGAAAAATACGATGAGGAATTCACTACTTCAGTCGCTGACATGGTTCAGGATAAGCTCGAACAGCAAGGTAAAGGAGTGGGGCGCTTAATAACTGATCCCAATAAACATTTCTTCCAGGACCAAATGGATGGAATCTTTTTCTTACTTGGAGTACTGGGCCTCTTGTCTTTGATTCTAGGCTTGTTGCTTGTGTATAACACAATAAATTCAATTATCTCCCAACAAATCGACCAAATCGGCGTAATGAAAGCGATAGGCGCCCGTACCTGGCAGATACTCCGTTTATATCTATCGCTGATATTCGCGTATGGCTTCCTTTCCTTATTAATCGCTGTCCCTCTGGGTATTTTTGGTGCCTGGGGTGTAACCAGTTGGTTAATCAACAGTTTCGGTGCTGACCCGGGTGAATTCTCAATATCAAATACTGCGGTTATTGTCATGACCCTCATCGCATTGATATCCCCCCTATTAGCAGCCATAATACCGGTCTTGTCGGGAAGCAGAATTACAGTACGTGAAGCCATCAGTACGTATGGTTTGACTACGGACACAGGATTGATCGAAAAGTTGCTGGCAAAAGCTAAACGAATTTCTCGGATGGTAATAATCACAATAAGCAATACTTTCCGGCATAAACGCCGGGTGTTCTTACTAGAAATTGCGCTTGTAATCAGCGGGCTGATGTTCATGATGGTTGTAAGCGTACGTGATTCAGTAGAATACACGATCAGAGATGTGATGTTCACAATTCTTAATGCCGATATCACTATGGCTTTTGAGAACAACTACAGGATTAACTACCTAGAGGAAATCACGCTTGAACACCCTGATGTAAAGAACGTGGAAATGTGGGGTTTTGCCAGTGGAACTGCTCGCCCGGCTGGTCAGGATTCCTCGGATGATGACGAGGAAATTACTCTCTTTGGTGTTCCGCTCCCCACAGAAGTTTATGGTTACCAGCTTCGTGAAGGCAGGTGGCTTGATCCCCAGGACCAGTATGCTATCGTGTTAAATCAAAAACAAGCAGAAGATATTGGAGTCGGCGTTGGCGATTGGGTAACGATTAAGTTCGGGGAAAAGAACGAAAAGGACTACCTCGTTGTAGGGCTTGTGTTTGATCCTATTCTAACTACGGTGGCAAATGTCCCCCGTGAACCATTATTGCGCGAAACTGGCAATGTCGGAAAGTCGAGCGTCGTCTGGATCCAGACTTTCAACCGTGATAAAACCAGCACAGTCGCCACAGCAAAAAATCTGCGCGATTATTACGAGCAGCATAATATTGATGTAAGTCCGCAAAGGGGCATCTTTGGCGGGATGGGTGGAGATGCAACCGCAGAGACAGTAGATACATTGATAAATCAGTTTAATTTTTTGGTTGTTCTACTCGCAATAATGGCGGTGGTTATTGGTGCCGTAGGCAGCATTGCCTTGAGTGGGGCGCTTTCTCTCAGCGTTCTGGAAAGAAGGCGAGAGATTGGTGTAATGCGTGCTATTGGTGCTTCCTCGCTTACAATTTTCAGGTTATTTATCGGCGAAGGTTTGATACTGGGATGGCTGAGCTGGCTCATAGCCCTTCCTCTCAGTATCCCTGCAGGTAGAATTATGGTTCAGGCAATAGGGAACGCATTTGAGCTGGATTTCAGTTATAACCAGACACTTACCGGTGCGATTATGTGGTTAGTTATTATTTCAATTCTCTCTATCCTCGCAAGCTGGTTGCCAGCCAGAGGCGCAACAAAAATCAGTGTTCGTGAGAGTCTTGCATACCAATAAACGGATAAATAATGATATCATTCATCTTTTGATGAGGAGAAAAATATGAAATACAAAAATCTACAGATAATACTTTATTTGACAGTAATTGCTGTTTTCATCACATCCTGTGGTTCTATACAACCTCCAGGCAGCCAACCAGAACCAACAGAAATCCCGGTTGTAATTTCTGACACAGAGACCGTAGCAGAAGGAAGAATCATCCCCAATGAGGAGGTGGATCTTTCATTCTTTACTAACGGTCAGGTGGAAGAAGTATTTGTAGAAGAAGGGGATCAGGTTAAGAAGGATGATGTAGTTGCTATCCTGGGAAACAGCGAAGACCTGGAAGCCGCAATTGCGAATGCTGAAGCTGAACTCCTCTCCGCGAACCAGGCACTGGACGATCTCTATGAGAACAACGATATCGCAAAAACAGAAGCGCTGAGGGCTGTAACAGAGGCAAACCGGGCTGTGAGAGATGCCCAATACCAGCTTGACAACTTTACCATTCCAATCAATCAAACACAGTTTGAAACATTCGAAGCCGTGAGTGTGATGAAAGAACGGCTGGACAAAGCCCGGGCAAATTTTGAACCTTACAAATACAGGTCTTCCAGCAATCAAACTCGCCAGGATTTGAAGGATGACCTCGAAGAAGCCCAGAGCGATTACGATTCCGCCATCAAACGGTTGGAATATGAAACCGCCCTGAATGAAGCCCAGAATAACTGGGAAGAAGCACATGAAGACCTGGAAATTTTGCAGGAAGGACCGGATCCGAAAGATATTGAAAGCTCAGAATCAAGGATTAAAGCAGCTGAGGCAGCATTAAAATCAGCCGAAGCAGCCTTGGATCATCTGGAACTATTATCCACCATTGATGGTACAGTTGTCGAGCAGGATTTAATTATCGGCCAGGATGTCACTGCCGGGCAGCCGGTTATGAAAATCGTTGATTTCTCGAAAATGTATGCAGAAACTGACGACCTCACAGAATTAGAGGTTGTGGATATATCTGTTGGTCAAAAAGTAACCATTGAACCGGATGCAATACCTGGCTTGGTATTAAATGGTAAGGTCGAAAAAATTAGTGATATATTCGAAGAAAAACGAGGAGATATCACCTATACAACCAAGATTTTGATCGATGATATTGACCCCCGCTTGCGATGGGGAATGACTGTACTGATAACATTTCTTGAAGAGTGATAACCTTGCTGAAATCGCTCATGAGTGAAAACACAGAGTGACTGAATGTTACTCTGTGTTTTTTCTTGATTAAGCAATTCAGAAAATTTCATCCTTTAAAATCAATACGAATACTTTTTTGTATCTGGTCCCAAGAATGAAAAATTAAACTCTCCACCAGCAAAAACTTTTAAGAGATTCAATAAATCGTCCGTTGCCTTGGTTACATCTTGCTGAGCGCCTTTATGGTGCCCTTCAACCGTAATTATCGCCTGACTTGTATTTTCATTAACCGCGCTGTCATCGCTCTGTCGCCAGCACCACCGCCGGGCGATCACCAGGTCCTTTTCATCGACGAAGACTACCTCACCCTTCTCTGGCGACTGGGTAATACTTTCACCCAAAGGCGTATACCTTTCGGTTCCGTTTGAAAAACGGACTGTTACCGCTCCAGTTAAAGTCTTCGTATCGAATGCTGCTACCGCGATTTTATATCTGATACTAACAAGGTTACAGCAATCTACAATACTGTTAATGCTCGGTATGTCACCTTTTTTAGTAAGGCGACGCAGCAATGCTTCCGGGGCGCAGCGGTACTTTGTAGGATTTACTCCAAATTT
>JBJYWI010000074.1:250-1820 GCA_046259385.1 Anaerolineales bacterium | reverse complement strand
TTGGAGGAGGGGCGACATCTTCTCCATATTACTTTGCTGGGACATCCGCAGCATCCCCGCATGCAGCTGCTGTAGCAGCATTGATGCTGGATGCTGATCCGGGATTAGACCCAGAAACGGTTGAACTTCGATTGGAAAATACAGGTAAGCCAATTTATGATTCAAGAAATGGAATAACATTCCCAAGAATCGATGCTTTAGCCGCAATCCAACCAGCTCCAGATGCATTCAGCAAATCCAGCCCGGCTAATGCTGCCACCGACCAATCCACCAGCCCAACCCTGACCTGGGGAACCAGCAGCGGGGCAACGGGGTATCAATACTGCTACGACACGACCGATGATGACGCCTGCAGCGCCTGGACCAGCAACGGCACTTCCACCAGCAAAGCCCTGAGCGGGCTGAGCCAGAACACGACCTATTACTGGCATGTGCGCGCTACAAACACCTTCGGCACCACCTACGCGGACGGATCCGCCACAGCCTTCTGGTCCTTCACCACCGGTGCAGAACTATTAAAAACCTTCTTACCAATAATAATGGGTAAATAGAGTACGCATGTTTTTTCCATTATTTTCATGCTTTGGTAATCCAATTGCACCGTAGGTGCATCAAGCATGAAGCAGGAAAGGCGACTCACTCGTCTGTTGATCTTGTCGCCTTCCTATTGTGCAGTGCTTTCCATGCGTCGGTCGACCAGATCGCCCAGATCACCAAAACGGGTAGAAAAACAAACGGGTAAAATGTGATTTATCGGAATTCAACCCAAATGTATCAATCCGATTGAGGTACTGAGAGATATTGCCAGGGAACACTAATAAAAAGAATGCTGGAGTAATCCAGCCAATTATCTCCCGATATCTGTCAAGTTGGATTATCAATCCAATCTCAAGAATAATCTTGAAAGTCCCCGATATGACCACAACCAGGTCACCATCAATAGGAAGCCCGGCCAGAACCTGGGCCAGGAATTCCTTACGCAACACACTTAGATGGCCAAAGCCTGCTAAACCCAAAAAGCCTCCCAGTAATTTGCAGACAATCGATTGAATGTGGCTTGCCCCCCAAAAAATGATACAGAAGATTGTAGTTTCTTATTTCATGTGAGGTAATATTGAGTGGAAAAAAATAGAGTCCTTTAGAACAAAAGAATACTGTTAGGGGGATTTCTACATCCACTTCCAAATTTACTTTAGAATGTCAGAGCTTCAAAAACAAAAAAGGATGGAAAATTATAAGAGAGTTTTCAATCAAATAATATAAATAATTCGTTTTTTATATTCCACTAACCTGCTAATTTATATATTCGGAATTAGAATCTCGAATAAGTAAGATTCAGGGAGAAAATCATTAGTGGTGAATTTATAATTGCTATGCAATTCCTCAAATGCCTTGATTTAAGAAAATACCCCTCTTATGACTTGAGAGGGGCTTTTTCTAACCGCACAAATAAATAGGGCTTTAGGTTCTGTTCATAAAGTAGACGGTTGGTGTACCAACTACCCCTGCTTTCGCCATGGCAGCCTTCAATTCTGGTGATTGTGCGAATTTCCGGGCGTCTTCTAATGTA
>JBJYWI010000074.1:0-240 GCA_046259385.1 Anaerolineales bacterium | reverse complement strand
ATTGGGGTCGCTGGCGTCCTGGAAAACCTGTTCAGCGCCTCCCCCAAAGGAAGTGCGCAAATCTGCACCCTCATCAAATCCTTTTTTCCATGTCTGGAAGTCCTCAACTTTTGATCTAACTAACATACTTGTCATGTTCGTTTCTCCTTTGGTTAATTTGTTTTTGGTCTATTTTTTTACATCCTTTGCTGGTAGAGGTTATTATGTGAATTGGTTTGCCACTGTGTTCTTGATTAATTT
>JBJYWI010000073.1:0-3130 GCA_046259385.1 Anaerolineales bacterium | reverse complement strand
AATTTCTCCGACATGGAGGGTCCATGGGATTAGATTTTAGCTACCTGCTTTATTTCGAACGCCAGCACCTGTGGGATGCCCTTCAGGGTGTAGTCGCCATTGCGGAAAAACACGATCCACCGGTGATCATTCACTTTCCAGATCGTGAATTATCAATCCCGTTAGCAACCTGGGTGATGAGAGATAAGCAGGTCAACTTCGACGATCCAGATTTTAGTTTTGACACCGTACTGAGATTCGAATTGGATGATGAGATCGAGGATTATCTTGGGGATCGATACTACGAAGATGACCGTCGCAGCCCCCCTGGGGAAGATGATGAGAACAAGGTCTACATCGGTTATATTTATCTGGGCATCAACAATGACCTTTCACGCGAGTATCCAGAACACGATGTGTCAGATCTGGTTTTATTCGATTTTGGCACACCCGGGACGCGCATGAGCGTGCTCTTCTCCTATTCGACTTCGATTCGCAAAACTTTTACCGAACTGCTTGAAATAAATCACGGTGTGTGCGGGGTGTTCAACCAGGAGGATGGAGGCGGCGAAGTATTCTGGTTCAAGGGTAAAAAGATGTCTGTTTCTATCGAGGATCAATTTATGCTGCCGGATGAAATCGAGGTAATATTGAGCTGAATCAGCTAATTATTAGAGAAAAGCCTTAAAGACCCAGGGAGGGTTGATGGTTTACAACCCCTTTACATTTGGCCATCCTGTGGATGATCAAACGTTGTTCATCGGGCGAAAGAGAGAAATCAGCCAGATCGTTAGCCGCTTGCTTTCATCAGCGCATGAAAGCACTTCTTTAGTTAGCGATAGCCGGATGGGGAATACATCCCTGCTTAAGTATCTGTCCAATCCAGTATCCGCTGCAAAGCACGACCTTGATCCGGATTCATTTCTGCTGGTCTACATTGATTTCCAGAGCCACCCGAACATTTCTGAAGAGATCTTCTGGAAACGGGTATTTACATCAATTTACCGGTCAGCAAACAATCCGGAAGTAAAAGCATTAGCTAACGATTTTCGGAAAATGGATGAATTTGATTTATTCGATCTGGAAGATTATTTCGAGGCAGTCAACGACCAGGATATCACTATCGTACTTATGATGGATGAATTTGAGTACGTCACCCAGTCACCGAATATCAGTGGAGACTTCTTCGGTGGGCTTCGCAGCCTTGCTATCCACCACAACCTCCCCTTAGTACCCGCCACCAGGCACGAGTTGATCGATCTCTGCCATGCTGAGGAGATCAAAGGCTCTCCATTTTTCAATATCTTTGCAACTCTCTATCTTCACCCATTCTCGATTCAAGACTCCGAACAAATGTTGGAGATGTACTTATCAAAATCTGATTTGCCATATTCGAATGAGGAGAAACAATTCATCGCATACCTTGGAGATGGACATCCATACTTTCTCCAGATGGCTGGGTATTACTGGTTCTATGGAAAAGAGCAAGGATTAGAAGGGCAGGGATTATTCGATTACATGCAAAACAATCACTACCAGCAGTCAAAACCCCATCTTAAGGACCTCTGGTCACTGAGCAGCTCCTCGGAACAATCCCTGCTGAAAACAATTGCCTCTCAGGGGCAAAGTGATTCATCAATCTCTGCCGATATTACCGGGATGTTAGCAGGTAACCAATTCAAATTAGCTTTAAATAATCTAGTAAAGAGGGGTTTGGTACAGAAGAATGATGGAGAGATAAACATCAATCTACCTTGTCTGGAAAAATTCTTGCTGGAGGAAGTTCAAATTGAACCAGCAGCAGGTCCTGAATCGCGGCGATCCGTGGAGGGGAAAGAGGAGAAAAGCGCACACCCAGTAAAATACGAAGTTTTTATCAGCCATTCATCAAACGATGCGAAGCAAGCAGGAGAAGTTGTAAGCGGACTTGAAAGCAGGGGCATCAAATGTTGGATCGCGCCAAGGGATATCAAACCTGGCATGCCTTATCCAGAGGCGATCATTAATGCTCTCAACATTTGCAACGTATTGGTGGTCATCTTTTCAAGGGCAGCTGACGATTCTATCCAGGTTATGCAGGAAGTTGAACGGGCTGTTGCCAAGAAATTGGTTATCATACCGATCCGTGTCGAGAATGCCGTGCCGACCGGTTCATTGGAATTAATGCTTTCCTCCAGGCATTGGCTGAACACATACGATACCCCCATCGAGGATCACCTTGATGATCTGGCCAAAAGTATTCGGGGATGATTGGTGGGTCTAGATTTTAGCTACCTGCTCTATTTCGAACGCCAGCACCTGTGGGATGCCCTGCAGGGCGTGGTCGCTATCGCCGATCCATGCGATCCACCCATTACAATACACTTTCCAGATCATGAATTGCTGCTCCCATTTGCATCCTGGACATTGAAAGATAAGGAATTTCATCATGATGACCTAGACTTCGGATTCGACACCGTGCTGCGATTCGAAATGGATGAGGAAATTGAAGAATACCTTGGGGATCGATACGACGAAGATGACGGTCGCAGCCCTCCCGGAGCAGATGAAGAGAATAAGGTCAACATCGGCTACATTTACCTGCGTATCAACAATGATCTTTCACGCAAGTATCCAGAATACGAAGTATCAGACCTGGTTTTATTCGATTTTCGCACTACCGGCACGCGCATGAGCCTGCTGTTCTCCTATTCTACTTCGCTTCGGAAGACCTTCACGGAACTGCTGGAGAAACATCACGGCGTCTGCGGGGTGTTCAATCAGGAGTATGGAGGCGGGGAAGTATTCTGGTTTAAAGGAAGCAGGATGTCTTTTCATATTGAGGATCAATTCATGCTGCCGGATGAAATAGAAGAACTGTTAAATGATTGAAGATGATGACCGGGTGCTGGTCGTGAGGACCAGCTTAAAATGACGGGGAATTCGTCAAACAATTCAGAAGTACCGCTTAATTTCAATCACCTGCGGACGTTAGAGCAGCCGAGCTGGATTGGAGGAACGTGTGTTTATTCACCAGATGGACGCTTCATCGCCTCGGCGTGTAAAAACTCTGTTTATCTATGGGATTCCACCTCTGGTCAGCTTCTACATATCCTCGAAGGCCACACTCACTTTGTAAACGATTGTGCAATTTCACCGGACAACCAGCTGC
>JBJYWI010000072.1:0-21396 GCA_046259385.1 Anaerolineales bacterium | reverse complement strand
CCTTAAATTAAATCAGCCTCCGCCCGGCATTTGCGCAGGCGGAGGCTTTCGCCAAAGGAGGAAACAGCGATGAGCAATTTGGGGTGTTTTTCCTAGATCAACACCTGCTGCTTCAATCTGCAAAAATCTTACCGAACAATCACTACCCGGATAATTGTCAAATATCACTTGTTCGAGATGATTTCTTTCATATTGGATTCTATAAAAAATATGTTCGTAATACCATTTCCAAACATCTA
This sequence comes from Anaerolineales bacterium, assembly GCA_046259385.1. Taxonomy (GTDB): domain Bacteria; phylum Chloroflexota; class Anaerolineae; order Anaerolineales; family UBA4823; genus CAVWDI01. Next base: position 21,157 of record JBJYWI010000072.1, on the reverse strand, counting down.
TTTCCTAGTTGATTCCAAATTATAATGACAGATGTCATTTAATGGACAGATATCACATTTTGGACTGCGCGCGCTGCAGATTTCCCTCCCTAAACGAATTAAGTTAAGGTGAGCGGCGAAATACATTTCCTTTGGAAATATAATGGACAGATAATCGTGCGCTTTTTCAGCGCTCATTTTTTCAGGGCGCAAACCGAGCCTACCTGAAACACGATATATATGCGTGTCGACAGGGAATGCAGCTTTTCCAAGAGAAAACTGCAGCACGATCGCAGCAGTTTTTGGACCCACACCATTGAAACTCTGCAGCCATTCAGATGCTTCCTCTACAGAAAATTCCTCAAGGAAGTCCAAATTTATCTCCCCGCGCTGCTCAGTTATCTCCCGCAGAAGGCGTTGGATGCGTGGTCCTTTCTGATTTGCCAGACCTGCGGTTTTTATTGCTTCAATAACCTCTTGCACTGGAGCGTCGCGGACCTCCCCCCAGCCTGGAAATCTTTTTCTTAATTCTCTGAATGCTCGATCGCGATTTAAATCGTTTGTGTTTTGTGAGAGAATGGTTGATATCAATTCGTCAATCGCAGGAAGTGGATTTCTCCATTCTGGATACCCGTAATAATCCAGTAAGCGATTATTTACCAGCCGTCCGAATTCCTTTTCATCCATAATTTAAGGTATATATACCAGCAAGTTTTAAAGGCTGCGTCTCTCCTTGTTTTCAACAAATTCCAGTTCAAAAATGGGGAATCCATCACCCACCAGTAAATCTCTGCAGTTGAGAACCGGTAAAACCGGTCCAAAATCAGCTAAATCACTTTTCATTTTAGAGTCCAGTATGCCAAGCTTATCCAGCAACGCAATCGCTACAGCCGGGCCTGCATCTCCCTGTTGATCGCCATCAGATATTTTTATAAATATCCCCATCCCGGGCGAATCTACCCCTAGAAATCCCTGCATTATTCCTATCGCCTGGACCCCTTCAGCACCGCTTTTTGAAATAATACCTCCTCCAACTGCCTGCATCAAACAGGTATCAAACCTCCTGGGACCTGCAACCATAACTGGATAAGTGTTCATTGAATTAAATATTAACCGGCAAGCAGAAACCCTTTCAACTGGATCAACACCGCTGTTATCAGGGTCGCAAAGCCTGGCATATGCCAGAGCAGCGTTTCGCAATGGTAATGCAAAAGTAGGCACAGAACACCCATCTGTTCCTGTATTTATATCTCTCACCGATAATCCACACATGGCGGAAAGACTGGATAAGATCTCAATCTGGACCTGGTGGTCTCTCTCTGTATAAGGCAGCATATCGGCATTGCTCTCGCCTTCCATTTCCACCATTTTTGCCCGGGAGAGAAGGGCAGTATGCATTCCAGAACAGTTGTGGTGGTTTGGGCGGGGTTCTTCCTTTTCGACCAGCATTTTTTCTTTTAAGGATTTATCAATTGGATATTGAACGCCGCACAACAATTCGCTTTCAATCACTCCTGTTTTTGCTTGAATTCCACTAATTACTTCGATATGTTCATCAGTACCCGAATGTGAAGAACACATAACTGCCACTTCTCGTTCATTCAACCCGTAAATGTCTGCACCGCCATTTTCAATAAACGGCATCACCTGAAAGGGTTTTGCAGTGGAGCGCAGGAAAGTGACAGCCTCCGGTTCTCCAATCTGAGCAATCAACTCCCCATTACTATTTACCACCGCAGCTGCACCGAAACGGATTGATTCGACCGTTTCCCCTCGTTTAGTTAAAAATACCGGTGAATATGAAGGTAAATTTCTTTTCATTTTTTATTTACCCCTGACCTTATAATATTTTTATGGAATTGGGATTGATAAAGAACAATAAACTGATAAGCCAAGCCGTTATATAAATCTTTTATTCCAGGTTGAGGTGTTCCTGATTCACGGTTTGGTGGTATCTTCGCTGGTAATAATTAAATAGCCCATACTTGAGTCGATGTTCATATTGATCTTTTTTGAGGCTTGGAAATTTTAATCTTCCAAGCAGGGATGGTACCATTTTGGTGGTTTCCTCCGGCAAGGCTTCCTTGTTTGCCAGATTTTCCATTCGGCGGGAGACGTTTCTGATAAATTTTCTCAGTTCATGAACATCCTGTTGAACGATCGGTCCGCCGCGACCGCTGATAATCACAAATTCACGATAAGATTTCAGCAAGATATCCAACTGCGTTTCCCAAAGGTCCAGATCTGCATCTGCAAAGAATGGGGGTTGATCTACCACAACTGTGTCGCCCACAAAAACCACCTTTTCCCCAGGTAGTATTACCCAAATAGACTCGAGAGACGGTCCAGGATGGTGTTCCAGGATGACTTCGGAGTTATCCCAATGCAGTTTTATCTGATTGCTGAAAGTAATTTCAGGAATCGCCCAGCGCATCCCAATCGCTTCATTGTATGATTCCCATTCCGAGCCTGTCTCCATAACCTGTCCTTTGAAAATGGTCGAACGGTTTTGAAAGATCTCAGCCGTTTTTTCATGGGTTATCAAAGTTGTCTCCATTGATTTTGCGCCTAAGGTTCTATCCGGATGGGAATCCAGGCTGACCAGAAACCTGTTCTTCCAACCCCGATGGTCCATTAAAACCGAACGCCATGCACGGGCGTCTTCCGACCTGATCGGCGCATCTATCCCAATTATCCCATCTGGGTAGATAATCGCTCCCAGCGTCACTCCGGGAAAAGAATCTTCATAATAAATGCCTTCATCAATCTTGCGCATATATTCCTCGACTAAGAAAATTTATGTATTCAATGAATAATTATACAACGCGCAAACTAATCCAGAACTAAATTGGAAACGGTGACCATCGGATCTGTTTATTTATAAAATCAAACAAAGTATCTGCCTTAAGAGCAACAAAGGCAGAAATTTACGCTCAATTATCAAATGGATAATTTAACAAAAGCTCTTCAGCCGCCAACCTGGGGTTAATATTTTTTTCCAGGAGATCCTTTACCTTCTGAGTTTCACTCACTAAATGGCGGGCAGTTCCCAATCCAATTTTGTCGGCGAACACTTCAAGTCTTTCCTTCTGATCGATATTCGAGTAAGGCAGTGAAGCTCCGCTGGCGCATAACAAAACATCCCGCCAGAAACTAAACCAGACGCTTATACGTTCGGTCAATTCCTTGCGGGATCTTGGTAAATCCATTGGATAGTCAAACCTGGAAATATATTTGAAACGGTATACCCGGTCAGAATTCAACAAATCGTAAAACTCCCTTATTATTTCATTCCGTTTTTTGAGCTGATCCGGTTCTTGATGCAGTTGAATTGCCCTACCAGGAGCCCCACTGGAAATATGAGCGAACAGATCAGCATCTTCCCTGGAAACTTGTAAGTTCTTTGCCAGCCATTCGCTTAATTCTTCCACAGCAGGAGGCCGGAAACGCATTACTTCACATCGAGAAACCACAGTCGGCGGCAGATTCTCGGCTGCGTCAGCGGTGAGGATTAATATCACTTTGTCACCTGGTTCTTCCAGAGTCTTGAGCAGGGCATTTGCGGCCTCACTGCTAGCCTCTTCAAACCGGAGCAATACCACAATCCGGTACTGCGATTCGTAAGGCGAAAGGGCAATAATTCGCTGTAATTCCCGGATCTGGTCCACTTTAAGCACCCTACCGGGCGATTCGGATTGAACAACAGTTAAATCAGGGTAGCCATTATTATTAATTCGTTTACATACAGAACAGGCGAGACAGGGTTCTCCATCCGAGAGCGGTTGGGCACAATTCAGCGCCTGTGCCAACCGGACAGCAGTGGTTCTGCGGCCTATACCGCCAGGACCGGTGAACAGATATGCATGCCGCAGTCTGCTTTGGACCATTTGCTCTTTAAGTAACGAAACCGCCCATTCATGCCCAACCAATCCCCAGTTCATAAACTGATTTTAGCCCAAGCAGATTTGTTTGGCAACAGACACTGCGCGTCTAGTATTGTTTGAACACATGCAATTTTTCACGGTTCACCGCTGTGCTATAATGCCAGCCTCATGGAAATTTTAGAGGAATTAAATCCCCAGCAGCAACAAGCTGTTCTGGCTGGTTACGGACCAATACTTGTTCTCGCCGGGCCTGGTTCGGGTAAAACCCGTGTATTAACCCACAGGATTGCGTATCTCATCAGTCATCTCGGAGTTCGTCCTTACAGCATTCTGGCAGTCACTTTCACCAACAAGGCAGCCCGTGAGATGAAAGACCGGGTCAATCGTCTAATCGGCGAGGACATTCAAGGGATGACACTGGGAACATTTCATTCCACATGCGCTCGCCTCCTCCGGCGCGAATCCAGCAACCTTCCATTCAGCTCGAATTTTGTGATCTACGATGCTGATGACCAGATAAGTATAGTAAAGCAATCATTGAAAGCACTCCAAATCGACGATAAAAAATACCGCCCTGCTGGCGTTCATGCGTCTATATCCAGAGCCAAAAACGAGCTTATCCTACCAGATAACTTCCCAGTTAATACCTATCACGATGAAGTTGTGAAACAGGTCTACAACCATTATCAAAATTTGTTGATAACAAATAACGCGCTGGATTTCGATGATCTATTATTGTGGACCGCTTTCCTTTTAGAAGAATTTAAAGAAGTTCGCGAAAAATATTCCCGCAGGTACGAACATGTACTTGTTGATGAATTCCAGGACACAAATCTGGCTCAATATATACTTCTGACTCACCTGAGTTCATTCTACAATAACATTTTTGTGGTTGGAGATACTGACCAATCCATATACCGCTGGAGAGGGGCAGACTACCGCAACTTGCTCAGGTTTGAAAATGATTTCCCGGATTTACAAAAAATCTTGTTGGAACAAAATTATCGTTCAACGCAGGAAATCCTCAATGTCGCAATGGCGGTGATTAACCGCCACCCTCTCCGTACGCCAAAGTTATTGTTCACAACACGCCCCGGCGGCTCAAAGTCAATCCTACATGAGGTATTTGATGACAAAGAGGAATCCCAGTTCGTCGTTGATACGGTAGCCACTCTGGTTGCCCGCCAAAAGGCAAACCCAGGTGATTTTGCTGTAATGTACCGTACCAATGCCCAATCACGAATGCTTGAAGAAGCTTTTCTCCGAGCAGGACTGCCATATAAATTGGTAGGCGCACAGCGCTTTTACGGTCGAAGGGAGATTAAAGATGTCATTGCATATATGCGGCTCGTACAAAACCCTGACGATGAGATTAGCCTAACCCGGATTATCAATATTCCTAGGCGCGGTATAGGGGATAAAACGCTCTTTGCTCTGTATACATTATCCCTGCAAACCAACCGGACTTCTGGAGATATTATCTCTGAATTGGGTGAGAACCGGGATTCACCGCTTCAAAGAACTTTAAACAATAGAACCTATATTAATCTCAATCATTTTGGCGCCTTACTGAACAAATGGGTTACCCTCAAAGACCAGCATTCTCCTCTAGAATTGATGGATACGATCATTAAAGATGTCAATTACCAGGATTATATCGATGACGGCAGTGATGAAGGCCATGATCGCTGGGATAACGTAAAGGAACTGCGGCGCCTTGCCTATGAATACCAAGATAGTGGTTTGGAAATTTTTCTCGAACGGGTGGCTTTGGTTTCTGACCAGGATACACTGGAAACAAACACCAATGTACCCACCCTGCTCACTCTTCACGCCGCTAAAGGCCTTGAATTTCCGATTGTAATGATCGTTGGCTTAAATGAAGGAACCCTGCCTCACAGCCGCTCGTTCGATGATAAAGAAGAAATGCTGGAAGAAAGACGCCTGCTATACGTCGGCATCACGCGGGCTAAGGACCAATTGTACTTACTTTACCCACAAAATAAGACCTCTTTTGGATATCCTGAACCCGTTCAACCTTCCAGATTTCTGGACGATATCCCCTCAGATTTGCTGGAAGAAACCAAGAGTTTGCATGCCTATCCAGGGGTAAGGACATCAAGCCGACATCAGAGCTTTAACTGGAAAAATGCACAAACCGGAGAGATCCTTGATGAAAAGAAATATATTCCCGGTCAGCACGTTCAGCATCCTGAATGGGGAGAAGGAATGGTCTTAAATAGCCGAATTGAAGGCAGCGATGAAATTGTGGACATCTTTTTCGAAGAAATAGGATTGAAGCGCGTTGTAGCTTCGCTGGCTCAATTGGTGATCATCGAATAACAATTCTCTAAGTCCAACAGCAAACCACCCTCTGCCAATTTATCCAACATTTTTTCTTTACGCTTTTCTTTAGCCGGCTTATAATCCAGGTTGAATGCCAATTCTAAACGACGAATCACTTGAATTTATCAGTCACAGTGTAGATCAGACCAAGCGTGTGGGTATGCGTTTAGGCGCCTTGTTAATTCCTGGGGATATAATACAGCTGGTAGGCGAACTTGGTTCCGGTAAAACCACCCTGGTCCAGGGTATTTCCTCGGGATGGGGATCAACAGACCAAGTAACAAGCCCCTCATTTGTGCTTGTAAACGTTTATCGACGACCCGATCACAAACGTCTTTTTCACCTAGATGCCTACCGACTGGAAAGTCCGGATGAAGCCATGGAATTAGACCTGCTTAATTTTATAGAAAATGGCCCACTAGTGGTTGAATGGGCTGACCAAATTGATACGGCTTTACCTTCTGAACATATCAAAATCTCCTTTAAGTGGGTTGATATCGAACAACGCGATCTTTTATTCATGGCACATGGCGACCGGTACCAAAAAAAGCTGGAAATTCTGCGCAACCAGGTGTTTGGAGTTTTCTGATGCGAACCGCTGCTTCTACCATTCTCCTGGGGATTGATACTTCGACTCAACAAATTGGGGTTGCGCTATATGATGGCAGCAAAGTGATAGGGGAATACACCTGGGAAACTCGCGACCACCACACGGTCGAGCTGGCGCCAGCAATCGAAACCGCCATGCAAAAATCCGGTTTAGTTATATCTGACCTGGGTGCAGTTGGGATCGCCACCGGTCCAGGTTCCTTCACTGGCTTGAGAATAGGAATGGCCTTCGCGAAAGGGCTGGTGATGTTCAAAAAACTGCCGTTGGTAGGCATTCCAACTTTGGATGGCCTTGCTTTCGCTCAGGGAATCCAGAGAATTCCAATTGCTGCGGCTCTGCGAGCAGGACGCGGTCGATATGTTGTCTCATGGTATAGAAGGACAGGTCTAAAACTGAAGCCTGCTGAATTTAGTGAAGTGCTGACGCCCGAGGAGCTGGTCACGCAAATTAATTCCAAAACCCTGGTTTGTGGAGATTTTAATACTGAAGAGCGCCAGATATTGAGAAAAAAACGTAAGTTGGTTAAGCTCGCCTCCCCTGCTTATTGTCTGCGCCGTCCAGCTTACCTTTCAGAACTTGCCTGGAACCGCTGGCAAAAAGGGGATACCGATGATCCAGCAGCGCTTTCTCCAACTTATCTCCATTACAATCAGCCTGCTCTTGTATGACCAGACCTGAGCATATAATCAAAGCAGTTGTCAGGGCTATGCGTGAGGAAGACCTGGATCAGGTCCTGGCGATTGAAAATATCTCATTCAGTTTGCCCTGGCCTGAAAAAGCTTACAGCTACGAACTGCTTGAAAATCAAAATTCCTTGTTATGGGTCGCAGAGGTAACACTCGCTAACGGTACTGTAAAAATTATCGGATCAATTGTCATCTGGATCATTCTGGATGAACTCCATATCGCAACTTTAGCGATCCACCCCGAATATCGCGGAATGGGCTTTGCGAAAGAACTTATCACTGCGGCACTGTTTGAGGGGGTGGAACGCGGTGTACAGATTGCAACCCTAGAGGTTCGCCTCAGCAATAGCAGAGCTCAAACCCTTTACAGCAGATTCGGGTTCAGAAAAGCTGGGCGTCGGAAGCGCTACTATCGAGATAATAGTGAAGACGCAATAATAATGACTCTGGATAACCTTAAAAATTTCCGGGCTGGAACAAATACTACCCACCGATTTGAGACGTTCCCAATGCAAAATTTAATGCGATCCATCGAACCATGATAAGATGACCTGACGGAATTAGACTATTGTCGGGAGAGAAATATGTCTGCTGAAGATGAGTTAAATAATATTGCCAGTGAAGTTGCATCCTGCACGAAATGCTCCTTACATCACTCTCGCAAATTTGCCGTGCCTGGCGAAGGCCCACCGAATACGGAAATCATGTTGATCGGCGAGGGTCCCGGCTTCCATGAAAACGAACAGGGGCGCCCATTTGTTGGGGCTGCCGGTAAGTTTTTAGAAGAACTGCTGGCAAGCATCGAATTGACGCGGAAGGACGTTTTCATCACCAATGTAGTCAAATGCAGACCGCCAGGCAACAGAGACCCTCAGCAGGATGAACTAAATGCTTGCAGCACATATCTCGAGCGCCAGATACAGACTATCAACCCGAAAGTGATCGTCACTCTGGGAAGATACTCAATGGCTTACTTCATCCCCAACGCAAAAATAAGCAGTATCCATGGTCAGGCTATGCAGATTCGGGGCCGCTTAATTGTCGCCATGTACCACCCAGCAGCTGCTCTTCACCAGGGATCCCTTCGGCCTGTTATTGAAGCAGACTTTTTAAAAATCCCAGATTTAATCGCAAAGGCTGGAACATTGCCGGAATTTCAGGAATCCAAATCTGTTAACAGGGAAGAACCAAAACAATTGAGTATGTTTTGAAAATCTCAACTCTCAGCGCGAATGGATACATTTAATTTTTTCTACAATAAACTCCCCCGTGAATACAGAATTAAATTAAAACATATGTTTCCGGAGGAATTTTTACGCTGGCATGCCCACCATAAAACGGATTATTACTTGATTTCATACCCGAAATGCGGGCGAACATGGCTTCGCTTAATGATGGGGCACGCTATAGCCAATTACTTTAATATATCACCTACTGAGGAGATCCTGTTTCTTCAATGGAATTATAGAACTCATCCAGATCTTCCACGAATTAAGGTTATTCATGAAGATCGCCCTATGCTGAAAAGGCCTGATGAACTGGCTACGACCAAAACCAGTTTCAAGGATAAGGCTGTGATTTTTCTGGTTAGAGATCCCAGAGATGTAATTGTCTCCAGTTATTTCGAAGAAAAACATCGCCGGGCGTTATTTGGCGACAATCCCTATGAAAAAGTCAGATCCAAATTCCATGGCGAACTGGTTGATTTTATCAACCAACAGTCCGGTGGCTTCGATACAATAATAGCGTTTTATAACATCTGGGCAAAAAATAGAAAAATACCGAAAGATTTTCTACTGATCCGCTATGAGGATATCCACGCTAACCCGGCAGGTGAATTGAAAAGAATACTAGATTTTATTGGTCTAAACAATATAGGTAACGAGGAAATCAAAGCTGCTGTAAATTTTGCCTCTTTTGACAATATGCGCCGGATGGAAAAGGAAACCAGGTTCGATTCTGCTATCCTGAAACCCGCTGAGAACTCGAAGCTCGACACTTATAAAACACGTAAGGGAAAAATGGGAGGTTACAAGGGTTATCTGACTGAAGAAGAAATAGAAACACTTAACCAGAAAATGCGTGAAAATCTATCCGAGTTTTACGGGTACAATTTGTGACGTTTGACCGATTAATGAACGATTTAATTTATAGAAATTATGGATAATCCAATTAAAGAAAAAATCATCAGTCAATTTAGCAACAGAAAATCAAGAATTGCTGTGCTTGGTCTCGGATATGTCGGGCTGCCGCTGGCAGTTGTATTTGCGGATGCGGGATTTTCAGTTACAGGCATTGATACAAACGAGAATAAAATTAAGACCATACAAGAAGGCCGGAGCCATATAAAAGACGTGCCGGATGATCAGATTACCAGGCTGGTCTCATCGGGTCGACTGAGTGCAACCAGCGACTTTTCTGTACTGAAGGACACCGAAGCTGTCAGCATTTGCGTTCCAACCCCGCTACGAAAAACAGGCGATCCGGACCTCTCATTTATTTGGGAGGTATCTGAAGAATTAGCAAAATATCTACATCCTGGAATGGTAATCGTTCTCGAATCCACGACCTACCCAGGCACCACCCGCGAGATCCTTCTGCCAAAATTGGAGGAGGCTGGTGGGCTGACCGCCGGATTGGACTTTTTCCTTGCATTCTCACCAGAACGGGTTGACCCGGGGAGAAAAGATTGGACTACTTTGAATACTCCGAAGGTAATTGGCGGGATCACAGCCGATTGTGGAGAAATCGCTTCGTACTGGTACAGCCAGGCTTTGCAAACCGTTGTGAGGGTCTCTTCAACAGAAGTCGCAGAGATGGCTAAACTGCTTGAAAACACATTCAGGATGATCAACATCGGTCTCGTAAACGAAATGGCAATTATGTGCGAACGGTTGGGGATTGACGTCTGGGAGGTCATCGATGCCGCTGCCACCAAACCGTTTGGTTTTATGAAGTTCACACCTGGTCCAGGTTTGGGGGGTCACTGCATTCCAATCGACCCCCTGTACCTATCATGGAAACTGCGCGCACTGAATTATACAGCTCGGTTTATTGAACTCGCTTCAGAGATCAACACAGGTATGCCACGCTATGTTGTAACCAGGATACAGGATGCTTTAAATGAATTTGGAAAGCCGTTAAAAAACAGCCACATTCTTGTTCTTGGCGCAGCATATAAACCTGATGTCGATGATCTGCGCGAATCACCCGCACTGGACGTGATTGGATTGCTTATCCAAAAAGACGCCATTGTCCAGTACCACGATCCTTATATTCAGCGAATTCAGCACGACGGTTGGGAACTGGAATCTGTATCTGAATTGTTTGAAGCAATTAGAAATGTGGATTGTGTGGTGATCATAACCAATCACAGCCAGTACGATTATGAACAGATCGCTCGGGAATCCAGAATTATCGTTGATACCAGAAATGCACTGGGTAATATTAAAGGTTTTGATTCAAATGTGTTTAAGCTCTAAATTTTATCAAGAGGAATTCGGATTGTTATAAAATCCGCCACATCTTCTGCTCCATCCTTCAATGGTTAAATAAATTCAAAAAGAGCCAGTCTAATTAAAATTAAGAAAAAACTCCAGTAAATCAACATGGCAAATTACATAGTAACAGGAGCGGCAGGTTTTATTGGATCACATGTAACAAAAGCGCTGCTTGAAGACGGTAATTTTGTAATAGGAATCGATGACCTGAATGACGCGTATGACGTTCGCATGAAGCAGTGGCGTCTCAGACAATTGCGTGGTTCAGACCAATTCGTTCTTTTCACATTAGACATAGGCGATAGAACTAGTTTTGAAGACCCATATCTAATTTCACTTCTTGGCGAATTGAAAATTGATGCTATCTTGAATCTTGCTGCCCGGGCAGGAGTTCGCCAATCTCTGGAAGATCCATGGGTATATATTGCGACCAATGTTACCGGCACTTTAAATTTGTTGGAACTCTCCCGGAGGTATAAAATTCCTAAATTTGTGATGGCGTCAACATCCAGTATCTATGGCAAAAATGCGCCGTTACCGACACCAGAATATGCTGACAGCGATAAGCCTCTTCAATCTTATGCAGCAAGTAAAAAAGGCGCAGAATCTCTTTGCTACGCGTACCATCACCTGTACGGAATTGATGTAACAGTATTCAGGTACTTTACAGTGTACGGTCCTGCAGGCAGACCGGATATGGTTATGTTCAGGTTCATTCAATGGATCTTTGAAGGCAAACCCTTGCTGATTTTTGGGGATGGCGAACAGTGGCGAGGGTTTACTTATGTTGATGACATTGCACAGGGTACAATTCTGGGCTTAAAACAAGTTGGGTTCGAAGTTCTAAATCTAGGCGGTCATGAGACACTGAAAATCAACAAACTGGTTCAAATTTTAGAGGAGTTGACAGGCAGACAGGCAATACTGCAATACAAACCTCCTCACCCCGCCGACATGCACGCAAATTGGGCAAACATCGATAAAGCTAGAGACATTCTCAACTGGGAACCAAAAATAAACCTGATTGACGGCATCGAGCAGACCGTTGACTGGTATCAATCTGAACGTTCGTGGGCTAAGTATATAAAGACAATATAGCTGACCTTTCCTGGGGAAAATACCAATCCCTAAATCCATTGTAATGGAATGTTGAAAAAGTTAATTAACTGGCTATTGAAACCGCTCAGGCGATTTTTAGATAACGAAATCATCCAGAGATTGGTTAGGAACTCTGGATATCTATTCAGCTCAACCAGTGTTTCCGCGGTCCTGAGCATGGTCCAAGGCATTCTGATTGCACGACTGCTGGGTGTTGAGAATTTCGGGATTCTTGGAGCAATTACACTTTTTACCAGTGTTGTAAACAAACTGGCTTCTTTCCGGATGAGTGAATTGGTAGTGAAGTATGTTGGGGAATTCACCGTATATAGGGACACAACCCGGGCTGCATCGGTTTTTAAACTTGCCGCAATTGTGGAATTTTTAAGCTCGCTCTTAGCATTTGCCATTGTGCTGCTCTTAGCGCCGCTGGCGGCTACACACCTGGCAAAGGATCCCTCAACAACAAACCTCTTCCGGTTGTATGGATTGATCATACCTGCAAATTTTATTAACGAGAGTTCCGTCGGTCTGCTTCAGATTTATGACCGATTCCGGCGCATGGCCACAATAAACATTGTACAGAGCTTAATCACGCTTTTCTTGATCATCCTGGCATACCTCAATCATGGTGGGCTGCCGCAGATCCTGTTCTCATATATGACAGGCAAAATTATTGGAGCTCTTGGGATTTCATTCACAGCATTCTTAATGGCAACCCGGCAGTGGGGATTAGGATGGTGGAAAACGCCAATCAAATTACTCAAAGAGAGGTTTAATGAACTCGCAAGCTTCGGGATCAGTACAAACATCAGCGCTTCCATCAGCCTGATTACAAAGGACAGTGAGGTGCTCTGGGTTTCCTTCTTCCGCACGCCGCTTGAGGCCGGATATTACAAACTGGCTCTGGCTCTTGCAAATATCGTCCAAATGCCGGTGAGCCCACTTCCCCAGGCAACATATCCGGAATTATCAAGACAATCTGCACAAAACCAATGGCGCAATATGCGTTATATAATGAGGCAGGGTTCAATCCTGGCAGGGGCTTACACAATTATTGCGACGCTTGGGTTAATCGTCTTGGGTCCGGCAATTATCCGCTACATTTATGCTCCTGAATTTCTCCCAGCTTATCCAGCTCTGTTGATCTTGCTGGTTGGGCTTTTATTTGCAAATACATTTTACTGGCGGCGAGGCGCTTTACTCTCTCTGGGGAGAGCTGACTTTCCAGCTAAAGTCAATGCACTGCTGGCTGGCTTAAAAATACTACTGGTGCTTGTCCTTGTGCCTCAATTTGGTTATCTGGCTGCAGCAGCATTGCTTTCCGGGTTTTATATTTCAAATTCGGCAATCCTCACTCTTAAGATTAGGTCGCTGCTGGCAGAAAAAGCGCAATAATATGAAAATTGCAGTTGCAGCTCCTTCCACAATTCCAGCGCGCAGGGCAAATACAATACAGGTCATGAAAATGGCTCAGGCATTAGTTCAATGCAACCACGAAGTAACTGTTCTGGTCCCAGACTTGAAAAGTGAGCTAAAATCAAACAAAAATAGCTCAAGCCAATGGGAGAATTTAGCCAACCACTATGGTATTCAGCATGAATTCCCTGTGCACTGGCTGCCATCATTCCCACCATTTCGGCACTACGATTTCGCGATAAAAGTAATTCGCTGGACCAGAAAAAATAGGATAGATCTTGTATATACCCGAATGCCGCAGATCGGAGCCCTTGGAAGTTCAATTAACCTTAAGACAATTTTTGAGGTGCATGATCTCCCCTCTGGAAGAATCGGACCAGAACTTTTCAAACTTTTTCTAAACGGCAAAGGCGCGATGAGGCTGGTAGTGATCACAAAGGCGCTGCTGAACGAACTCGAAGAGCAATATGACCTTCCAAAATCGCCCAGCTTTACAATTCTAGCTCCAGATGGAGTCGACCTTGATCGTTATCAAGACTTGCCTGATCCAAAGACTGCCCGGCAGCGTTTGAGGGATATTAGAAACGACCTGAAAGACTTAGCGCCCGATAAATTCACCGCCGGTTATACGGGACACCTTTATGATGGGCGCGGAATTTCTTTGATTATCCGGATTGCTGCAAGTCTACCGGACGCCAATTTCTTGATTGTTGGAGGAGAACCCGATCAAATAAATCAATTAAGTGAAGCTGTTCTCTCAAAAGGCATAAAAAATATTCTCACAACAGGATTTGTCCCAAATGCTGAATTACCTTTATATCAAGCATCCTGTGAAGTATTGATGCTGCCTTATCAAACAAAGGTGGCTGCCTCGTCCGGCGGAGATATTTCAAAATTTCTAAGCCCTATGAAACTTTTTGAATATCTGGCTTGTGGAAGGGTGATTATGGCCAGCGACCTTCCTGTTCTTAGAGAAGTCCTCAATCCCAAAAATGCCGTCCTGCTTCCTGCGGACATGGCAGACAAATGGTTAGAAGCACTAATTGAAATCAAAGAGAATCCTGACCACTGGAATCTGCTCGCAGAGACAGCGCGCAGGCTCTCCGCAAAATACTCATGGAAATCCCGGGCGGAAAAAATTGTGGAAAATCTCGATTTCGGTTAGAGGATCAACTTGAGGTAAGAAAAACCTGATTTCTTATTTATGACAGAACGCGTTACGCAAAACAACAATTTTTTAATTCTTAATTGGCGCTTCTATGCAGCCTTGGCTTCTTTTTGTTTGCTTACAGCGCTCTTATTTGCCTATATATCCACACGATTTTCAAACACTTCCAATTGGTTGTCTTTCTTTCTTGTCCTCATAATTATGGTCGGTCTGTCAGTTTTATGCTGGCGGCTGCTCCAGAAAGAAAACCTGACCATGGAATTGGGTGTTGTTCTTATTGCTGCGGTGCTTCTCAGGCTGGCTGCTGGCGCTTTTCTGTATGTCGCACTTCCGGTTTTTGGCCATAATTCACCTCTGGAGACCAACGGATACGTTATGGCGGATGCAGGCAAACGCGATCAGGCAGCTTACCTGTTGGCGGTATCAGAAAAACCTCTTAGTACTGCATTTAATACCAGACGAGGAATCGACCAGTATGGAGGGATGTTATTCCTAAGTGCATTCGTCTATCGTTATACCGGGGGGATTAGTCCAGACCCGGCTGCCCACAACCCGCTTCTGATCGTTATTCTTACAGCGTTTATCTCTTCGCTGGCTGTCTGTTTCCTGTGGGCTTTTACAAACCGCCTGTGGGGGATGCCCACTGCAATGCTTTCTGCCTTTATATTAATGGTATACCCGGAAGCAGTTCTGCTTGGAAGTTCGCAAATGCGGGAAGCCTTTATGATAACCCTTACAATGACCGCTTTTTACGGTTTGATCAGGTTCTTTCAGGAGCGCACTTGGTCTGGCGGAGCCTGGATGCTGCTGGCATTCATCTTCAGCATGCTGCTTTCACCCCCGTATGCTGCTTTACTGCTTGTAATGCTTCTCATCGCGGCGGTTCCATTGTACAGCCTGTATCCAGGTGAGATTCGCATTCCTAAGAAAGCTATAGTTCTATTGTTAATAATCGTTGCAGCCGGTATTACAGCGGGTTTATGGTGGTCATTACGTCAGTTTGTCCCCGAAGGTATGTCAAACCCGGTTGCGATGTTGGAATGGTGGTTCCGGAAATCCGCCAGCTTGCAGGCTCAAATAACCCGCTTAGAGTCAGGATGGACACAAAAAGCGCTTCGGAACATGCCGGAATGGACACATCTGCTTTTAATTCTCGCCTATGGTTCAATACAGCCATTTTTGCCTGCCGCGCTTATCGCTGGCAGCCTCGCCAAAATATGGTGGGTGATAGCCATCTGGCGCGCAATTGGATGGTTCCTGCTCTTTCCCGCGCTTGTGTATGCCTTCGTTCCAGCAATCAAAAACAAGGCTGATAACGGATTTACGCTCGTCTTAAATCTGATTGTGTGGGCAGGGATTCTGATTGCAGCCTTCCGCAGCGGGGGTGATCTCTGGGATAATCCAAGGTACCGGGCGGCATTTGTTGGGCTTCAAATCGCGATCGCATCCTGGGCTGTAATTACAAGCAGATGTACAAATGACCGCTGGTTGAAACGGATTTATATCAGCATAATCCTTATCTTGATCTGGTTTCTTCCCTGGTATCTCTTTCGCTATTATGGAATCAATTGGCCGGTGACGGATTTGTATCTTACAATCGCCCTGGGGATTGGGACCGCTTTTATATATATAATCCTAGACTGGTATATTCGTAAATCCGATAAGAAATGAATAATAACGGTCAGGCGATTACAAGACATCCATCTTCATCCTTGTTTGTCTCGAGCCGGTTTAATAGAATTCCATGGCTGCCTGAAGCACTGGCGATCCTCGGCGGGATCGTATTTCTTGCCCAGCTCTGGAGATATGCGCATCTGCTGGATTCATTGATCGATGAAGGTCTATACCTGTATAAAGGGTTGCTGTTTGTTTCTGGTCAGTACTCGCTTTACCAATTTTATGGACCCTGGACAAGTAAAATGCCGTTATCCTACCTAATCCCTGGACTTGTCCAGTTTTTATTTGGACCAGACCTTGGGGTCGGGAGAACTTTTTCTGGTTTCCTGGCTGGTTTGTTCCTGCTCGGCTTCTGGATCCTGGCCAGACGATTAGGTGGCAGATGGTGGGCAGCGCTTTTAATTTGGATTCTGGCAACGAACATTGCGTTAATTAAGATGTACAGTATCGCCGTATCTCAGGTCTTGATCGCATGCATGCTGGTCTGGGTGCTTGTGTTATTGATTGGGGACGATAGACCTGCATGGCAGATCGTTTTAGGCTCGCTCCTGGCGGGATTGCTGGCGATAACGCGTTTCAATATGCTGCTTTTACTTCCAGCGCTATTTTTATATTTGATATTTCAATATGGAACCAAGAAGGGCGCGATTGCCTGCCTGATCTGTACCTCAACCATTATTCTGGGTCATGCACTTTTCTGGCCAGGAATTCTGCAGGTCTGGGCTTTACAATTGCCAAGATCAATGACCCCATTTCTTGATTTATGGCGCACGCCGGAACCGATCCCCAATGCCTGGGCACCAGATACAACAACTGAAAACCGGCTTATCAGCTTGAGCCAAACTTATCGGAATCATTTTGTCTCTTTAGCAACAGTTATGGGCGCTTCATTTTTTGGTCTCCGTAAAAAGGACTGGAAAAAAGAGAGCGATTACCGCACATTTTTATTCCTGTTTGTCTTATATATCCTGATGTTGGCAGCCCACGTTTGGGCAGCATTAGGAGAAGGCTACTGCATTTACTGTTTGACCGGTTATTTGGGTTTTTTTTCATTTATCGGACTTCTCATCCTGCCGCTGAGTTACCCGCTTTGGAGAATACGCATCCCTGTCTGGTTCCAGATAGTGATCCTGCTCTTCATTGTTTCATCTGCAGTTTGGATCGGATTTGGTTCCTATGAACAGATCGGAGGAGAGTTGCTTGATCTGCAGCTACCCAGGTCAGTTCTGTACCTCTCGCCTGATTCCTCCGGATCGATGCCCCTTTTTAATTACTTTAAGAAAACCCACGGATATGATTTCAAGACCTCCCGTAGGATTATCTCCAGCATATCTGGTCTGATGATTGCTGCGTTGATCTTCGTTTTGGCTGCTTTGATCAAATGGATTAGAAGCAACCGCAGCAGATTAGGCAGCGAATCTCACACTGGGAACTTTCCGGTGTTTGGTTTTTGGGCTCTGACAGTTTTTATTATCGCTGGCGCGCTTATCACACCAGCAATTGATCTGGTTCAGGAGTGCAACACATACTTTTGTGAGCGGGACATAATCCACTCTTACCGCACTGTGGGCTCCCACATTTCGAAGCTTGTTCCCCCTGGCTCAAAGGTATACTGGAAAGGCGGAAATTCAGCAGTACCCTTGTTATACCTGCCTGGAATACAGATTTACCCTGCCCAACTGAATGGGGATTACACCTATAAAAAATACGGCAATCCGAAAGTGCTGGACAAATATGGTTACTGGAGTGAAGAGCTTTCTGAAAAGTGGTTAAACGAGGCGGACTATATTCTCGTTCAGCAGCGTTTTTTCAACGACTGGTACCAGGATCAGTTGAACCCTGAACGCTTTGAGGAACTTGAAAGCACCAAACCAGCCGCATATTGTGAAGAAAACACCCACATTCGAATTTTTATCCCCAGAAGGTAGATTCCTCAATTCATGAACGCCAGCGCGAATTGCGCTATGAATTTTTGATCATGTTATGAGAAAAATAAATTCAAGAAGGTGGGCTGTATTGTTTATCCAGTGGGGGTTTCTATTCATTTCTTCTCTGATGATTTCAGGATACCAGCTCTATTCCAACAACCATGCGATGCAGATTCCGTTTGTTTTCTGGTTGCAGGACCCCTCATTGTTTCCGGGCGACCCGTTAGTCTCAACATTCCCGAAATACATAGGGCCGGTCTGGCATCTTGTCGCATATATTTCAGAATACATCCCTTTGGAAGGAACGCTGCTCGTATTCTTCCTAATAACACGCGCGTCGATCATACTGGCGCCTGCATTCCTTGCATGTTCGCTGTTACCCGGTTCTAAACTGGCGCCGGTGGGAGCGATGGCTTTTTTTGCCCTGGCACCTGCTCCAATCATAGGACATGGGACGCTTGTTATTAATTACTTCGAACATACAAGCCTTTCGGTCGCGTTACTGATTTTTGCTGCTGCTGCATTTAATTCAAAGCGTAATTTTTTATGGGCATTCCTGCTTGCCGCCGGTTTTAATCTGAATATTTTGTATGGGATATATGCTTTGGCATTCTTTATCCCGGTAATTTTAATTAACACCAGTTACAGGAAAAATTGGAAAAAGTGGATGGAAGCGCTGGTGGTGTTTCTAATCCTGTGCACACCGTTAATTCTGTCTTCCTTAACAAACTTCCAGCTCGATAGTTCCCATAACCAGCTCTGGCTGAAAGCCGGGGAGGTTCGTCATCCTTTTCATTTATATCCGCATACATGGAATATCAGACAGATAGCTGTTTTTGCGGGATTTATGTTGTGCTACTGCCTTGTAATTTTCTTTTCCAGGGACAAAATACGGGGCCTATTTATGCAAGGATTGATCTGGTTTGTTATATGCCTCTGCTGGATAGGGCTTAACTTTTTTGGCGCTTATATCATCCAATCTCCAAATCTGCTGATCATACAGCCAGCCCGAGCGTCAGATATCTGGTTTGCAATCGCTGTTGTCCAGGTGATATCAGTATTTGCATATATGATCGAAAAAGAAGAAAAGTTGAGCCGCTTCAGCGTTGTTCTCTTTTTTATAAGTGTAATGTGGTTGAATTTTTTCTACTTCCCTGTCGTAACTATAATTATCTTATTTGTGATCACGGTTCTGGTAACCATCCCAGGTATTTGGAAAACCCTGAAAAATAATCGAGGATCGGTTCTGATTTCAAATGCTGCAGTAATGATCGTTTTAGCCTTCGGAATTATCAGCTTGAGCGAAAATTTTAAATCTTACGCAGAGAATGGTTTTGTCAAACTGCCAGTTTCAGAAATGAGAAGAGTTGCAAAATGGGCAAAAGAAGAAACTTCAAAGGAAGATGTTTTCCTGATTGACCCTAACTGGGAGGAGTTTCGCCCACTTGCCCAACGGTCTGTTTTTGTCGCGTGGAAAGATGGCACCGCCATTTTCTGGGATAAAAGCTTTGTTGAAGAATGGGTTATGAGAATTGAAGAACTCGGATTTGATTTTTCAACTGCGAAACTGGGAACGACTAAAGGTTCAATTGAACTGAGCCAATATTATAAAAATATGGAAGATGCCGATGTTTTGGATTTATCCCGCAAATACCCAATCCACTACTGGGTTGTGGATATTGACAAAGAAACTCGCTTTCCAGAAGTTTACAGTACAACGAAATATAAAGTACTCCAAATTCATTAACTCATCTAAAAATTTCAGATGGAAACGAATATCACCAAATCTCTTAGAGAAAATTCAAACAAAATAGTGCTGGACTTGATTGCGCTATTATTAGTAATTTTGACGATATTCATTCCACGAATCATGGAACTTGGTCAATTTGTTACTCCTGATGAGCACTTATGGCTTACCCGTTCTGCAAATTTTTATTATGCATTGGGACAGCGAGACTTTGCCGCTACCAATCAAATATATCACCCCGGAGTGACCACGATGTGGATCGGAACGGCTGGATTTTTATCCAGATATCCGGAGTATAGAGGCAGTGGTATAGGCCAAATTGATTCAGATACATTACACAATTACATAAACACCATTCCCGATCTCGAACCAATTGATTTGCTGCTAGCTGCAAAATACTTAATGGTCATCGCCCACACTGTTATCCTCGGGATTAGCTATCTGTATACTCGCAAACTAATTGGCTTGGAGGCAGCATTTACAGCATTTATTTTGATTGCATTTTTTCCATTCCATATAGGTCTTTCAAGAGTGCTTCAATTAGATGCGATGGTCAGCAATCTACTCTTGCTTTCACTTTTAGCTTTCATTTATTACCTGTATAAACGGAACTTTAGAGAACTCGCTGTTTCCGCTATTGCCGCTGGATTAAGTTTGTTGACGAAATCACCAGCATTCCTGCTTATTCCAGTAATACTGGTTCTATTAAGAATTGATACTATTAAAAAGATCTCCACCAGCATAAATCGATCCATTAAATTTCAGATAAGATTGCTTGATTACCCGCTGTTATTTTGGGTAGTAATATGCATAATTGTTATTATAATTTTCTGGCCTGCAATGTGGGTCAAACCTTTCCAGACAATTTCGGACGTACTTTCGTGGATAGGGGAAGCTGCGGGCGGTGGGCATGAATGGCCGGTTTTCTTCAATGGTCAAATTATTGAAGATGGCAATTTGGGGCTGAAATACTTTTATTTTTACCCAGTCACATTTTTATTCCGCTCAACACCAGTCGTATTGATTGGATTGCTGATAGCAATTCCAGGTTTTTTAAAAAAATGGGAACCATTTAATGAAGCCAGGGTCAATCTTACGTTACTTGGTTTATGCAT
>JBJYWI010000071.1:0-23148 GCA_046259385.1 Anaerolineales bacterium | reverse complement strand
GAAGTGGACACCGGGCAGGGTCTGCCCGGGATGACCATCGTCGGTCTGCCAGATGCGGCTGTTCAGGAGAGCCGCGAACGCGTCCAGGCAGCCATCAAGAATGCCGGACTCCCCTACCCGCGCAAACGAATTGTGGTCAACCTGGCGCCGGCGACCGTCCGCAAGGAGGGTCCTGCCTACGACCTGCCAATCGCAGTGGGGGTGATGATCATGTATGGACTACTTCCCCAGGACGCTGTGGAAGATTCAATTTTGATCGGCGAACTCTCACTGGAAGGGACTGTGCGGCATGCACGCGGCATTCTGCCAGTGGCAGCCTCTGCGCGGGATAAGGGCTTTAAACGTTTGTTCGTCCCGAAGGATGATGCCGGGGAAGCCAGCTTAATCCCAGACGTAGAAGTTATTCCGGTAGCCTCTCTAACCGTACTATTCAGCCACCTGACAGGAGAAACCAGAATTGAGCCCTCACTACCTCTGGGGGCGGAAGATATACCTGCCGCTGTTCAAACAGATTTCAGGGAGATCAAGGGGCAGGAACATGTCAAACGCGCTCTAGAAGTCGCGGCAGCCGGCTCCCATAATGTGATTATGGTCGGCCCACCAGGCGCAGGAAAAACACTGCTAGCGCGGGCAGTGCCCGGCATCCTGCCGCGTATGAACATAGACGAAGCGCTGGACGTCACCCGCATCTATTCGGTCGCCGACTTGCTCCCCCCGGAAGTGCCTCTGATCAGAAACCGCCCCTTCCGCGCCCCCCACCACACCATCTCACATGCTGGGCTGGTGGGCGGCGGCAACTGGCCCCGTCCGGGCGAAATCTCGCTGGCCCACCGCGGGGTGCTCTTCCTGGATGAATTGCCTGAATTTGGGATGCGGGTCCTGGAAGTGATGCGCCAGCCACTTGAAGACAAAATCGTAACAATCAGCCGCGCCCAGGGTGCATTGACTTTTCCAGCAAATTTTCAATTGATTGCAGCGATGAATCCCTGCCCTTGCGGATATTACGGCGACCCTGTTAGGGAATGCTCCTGTTCAAACAGCACCATAACCCGCTACCAGAAACGTATATCGGGGCCTCTCCTAGACCGGATTGATATCCATATAGAAGTGCCGCGGGTTGAATATGAAAAACTCAGCGACGACCGCCTGGGCGAGCCTTCAGAAAACATTCAGAACAGAGTCGAAAAATCCCGTGCACGCCAGCGGGGGAGATTCGCTTCCACCAATTTAGAAAACGCGTCGGGTGCAACCCAACCAATCGTAACCTGCAATGCGGACATGCGCCCGGCAGAGGTGCGCCAGTATTGCAAGCTGGATGAGGCTGGCAGAAATTTGATGCGCACTGCCATGAACCAGCTGCACCTCTCAGCCAGGGCATACCACCGGGTTTTAAAACTTTCCCGGACGATTGCTGACCTGGCTGGTTCAGAATCGATCGAAGCGAACCACCTGGCGGAAGCTCTGCAGTACCGCCCGAGAGGATTAACAGGTTAAAATAAATGGAGATTTACTGTGTTGAGCAGTTTTAAGAATTCAGAAAGAACAATCGATTAGGACAGGAGGCAGATCATGACAGTTGTAAAAGTAATTGAAGTTGTTGGCACTTCCAAGGAAGGCTGGGAAGACGCAGTGAAAACTGCTCTCAAAGGTGCCAAGGAAACCCTGCACGGTATATCTGGTATCGAACTCGTCAAACAGACCGCAACCGTGGAAGACGGTGAAATTAAGGAATACCGGGCAACCGTAAAAATCGCCTTTAAAGTGGATTAACCATCACCAGAGCGGGTATCAGATAAATCATTAGACAATTTTTTTCAAGGGGCTGAAAAGAAGCGTCACTCAATTTGGACAGCCCATGTGAAGAGATTGTTATCATAAAACCAAATTGAAACAATATTATATTTGGGCTTCTTTACACACTCATACATGAATGAACCTGTTTGCGTTTCTTGCTGAATCACTCAATTCTCTTCTTTCAGTTGTAACTGCTGAAAACTCGATCGGGCTAGCTGCAATAATTGCTACTGGCATCTTCTTTCTGGTGTTTATCGCTATTTCATTCCGCCTGCTCCACGAAACCGCCGCTGCGCTGCTTGGCGCTGTAACGGTCTTTTTAATTACTTACATCGGTGGCAATATCTCCGCCGACCTGCGCATACTTACATTCGAAGAAGCCATGCAATTTGTCGACTGGAATGTTATATTCCTCATTCTGGGAATGATGATATTTATGGCAATCCTATCAGCTACAAATGTGTTCCGATGGCTGGGGCTGCGTCTGTACAAGTTGTCCAGGGGAAATACCTGGCTTATTGCAGCTTTGCTGATTACATTAACCGGCATCACCTCTGCGATACTTAATGATGTCACTGCAATCCTTTTAATAGCGCCACTATCGATTCAATTAGCAGTAGCTCTCGGTATGAGCCCATTGGCGATCGTGATCGCTGAGGTTCTGGCTTCGAACATCGGTGGGGCAGCAACCCTGATCGGTGACCCGCCAAGCACCATTGTTGGTTCCCATATAGGCATGAGTTTCGGAGAATATCTAGTTAACATGCTTCCAATTGCAGCGATATGTATGCTTGCGCTGCTGGTGATCAATCGAATTCAGTATCGGCAGGAATATACCTCCGAAAGGAAAATCATATCCCCCCGATTGATTGACAAATTAGACAGTGAGGCTCAGATCCATGACCATCATACTCTTTACAAGGCTGTCTTCCTGGGTGTAGTTACTTTTGTTTTATTCTTTATTGCTGATTATCTGGGGCATATGCCGCCAAGTGTAGTTTCGCTCAGTGGGGCCGCTTTATTAATCGCCTGGGTCCGTCCTGATGTTGATGATATGCTGTCTGAGGTGGACTGGACCACCTTAATTTTTTTTATTGGCTTATTTGTCGTTGTGGGAGGTATGGAAGCAACCGGGGCAATCGGCTGGCTGGCTTCAAGAATATTGGTGCTGGCCGGCAATAGTCTAACCAGGGCAACTATGTTAACTCTCTGGATTTCAGGAATCGCTTCAGGAATAGTTGCCAATATCCCATTTGCCGTCGCGGTCCTCCCTGTTATTGACTTATTAAATGCAAACATCCCCGGCGCAGCTGAAAACAATGTTCTGTACTGGGCATTAATTATGGGGGCAGATTTTGGTGGCAATTCAACTTATCTGGGTTCAGCCCCAAACATTGTCGCTGTCGGCTTGCTAGCCCAGGCAGGTTATCGAATTACATTCAGCCGCTTTATGCGGGACGGTATTCCAGTAACTCTGATAACGCTGATTCTGTCTTCGATCTATTTACTACTTCTCTATTTGTAGGAGGTCTCCATGGCAATAATTCTTTGCGCTACACGAGGGGGTGAGGACAGCATCTGCACTCAAGATGAAGCGATTGCCCGCGCCAAAGAGAATAACGACACATTATTGTTTCTTTATGTCGTTGACCTGCAGTTTCTAAACAAAACGGCAGCGCCAATTGTGGTTGATGTTGAAGACGAGGTATCGGACATGGGCGATTTTTTGCTAATGATGGCCAAAGAACGCGCCAACGAACAGGGTGTCCATGCGGAGGCGATTAACCGCAAAGGCAGAGTCAGGGAGCAGATTAAAAAAGTCGCTGTAGAAAAAGAGGTTTCACTCATAATTTTAGGCCGCCCATGCGGGGATGATTCCACATTTCGATTGGCAGAACTTAAGAAATACACTGGTGAAATTGAAGCAGAAACTGGCATTAAAACCGAAATTGTTTAATATTAGATTTTCTCGCGGATTCCATATTCTCTTCCACTGCCAATAATTCCCTACGTTTTATATAAATTCAATATGAATATCTACAGTCAAAGCTCTGATATTGAAGTTATCCAAGAAAAAATCACAGATGAAGCCTTTCGGGCGATGGGATTTACATACGGCAGTCTAGTACGAAAAGTCTTTGGCCCGCTAATGTATCCAGCCGCGCGCCGGTTCGCACGGTTAGCGTTAAAAGTTGACGCAGACCTGGCAACACACGGTATCGCTGAAACAGCACGCAAATACCTGCCGGATTACGTGGATGGGGTGGTCATAAACGGCGCTGAAAACATCCCGCAGAATGGGTCAGCGATCATCGCGTCAAACCATCCCGGAACGCTGGATGCCCTGGTTATTTTCTCTGCACTGCCGCGCGATGACCTCAAACTGATCATTTCCGGAGTACCTGTGGTAAAAGCCCTGCCTGGAGCCAGCAAATACCTGATCTACACGCCCTACGAAATCCGCCAGAGAACAGCGGTTGTGCGGGAAACCATCCGCCACCTGAATAAAGGCGGCCTGCTAATTATCTTTCCCACCGGAAAGATTGACCCTGACCCGGCCTTCCTCCCCGGAGCAAGTGAATCAATAGAAGGCTGGTCGAAAAGCCTGGAAATCTTCCTGCGCAGAGCCCCAGGAACTAAAATCATCCCCACAATCGTCAGCGGTGTGCTTGACCCATCCAGCCTGCGCAATCCACTCACAAAACTACGCAGGGAATTCTGGATGCAGCAGCGTATCGCGGAGTACATTCAGATCGCCCGGATGCTGAGCTTTCATAAAAAATTTGAGCTGACCCCCAGGGTTACCTTCGGAAAACCAGTTTATACGGGAACTCCTGTATTGGCCGGGGATTCCAGCGAAATAATGGAGTTGATAAAAACCAGCGCAAAGGAGGTGCTGGAAAAGCACACATCTTGATTCTAATCAAAACCCGATTACAACCAGCACAGTTCAAACCCTCCAGGCATTATGTAACCCCGAGCCTCTTATCAGAATAATCCATGTAGAGGTTATCTTCAACGATCTGTCTTATTCTGGAAACCGCCCGGTGGATTTCTGTGTAGGTTGTATAAATCGGGGCAATTCCGAGGCGGATATTATCCGGCTCGCGGAAATCCGGTATTACACGCACCGCAGGAGGACCCGATTCAATCAGCGCCCGGTTGATACGGTAGCCTTCTTTGTGTTTTAAAGATACATGGGAGCCGCGCCTGCTGCATTCTCTGGGAGACCCCAGTCCAAATCCGAGCGGATACAACCACTGCTCCGCTAGGTAGATCAGGTATTCGGATTGATTATTGCTTTTTTCACGCAAGCGCTCTATCCCCGCCTCCAGCAGCAGATCAACCGCAGGCTCAATCGCCAGCATGGATAGCATGGGTGGGGTTCCTACACTGAAGCGGTTTACCTCGCTCGACGGTCGAAAATCCAGCCCGAATTCAAATGGCGCCTGGCTGGCAAACCAGCCCCAGATTGGAGGTGTGAGCGCCTCCTGAAGGTCTCGCCTGACATATAAAAACGCCGGCGCTCCCGGACCTCCATTAAGATACTTATACGTGCAGCCAACCGCCAGATCGACTTCCCAATTGTTCAATTCAACCGGGACCGCTCCTGCAGAATGGCTCAGGTCCCATAAAACGAGCGCGCCAGCCTGGTGGGCAATTTTCGTTACAGCCCGGGCGTCATACATGAACGCGCTTTTAAAGGCGACATGGGAAAATGTCACCAGCGCAGTCCGAGAATCAACCGCCCCCTCTACAGCTTCATTGGATACAGCAATTCCATCTTGCGAAGGGATCAATTCCAGTTTATGCCTGCCCCCCAGCAGGTCTATGAACCCCTGAAGTATGTAAAGATCGGAGGGAAAGTTCAAAACATCGCTGACAATTTTTACTCTGTCGGGTTTATATTTCATGGCAGCCGCAACCAGTTTGAATAAATTTACCGATGTCGAATCTCCCAGTATGACTTCGTCAGGTCGGGCTCCGATCAAACCTGCAATCTTGCCCCCAATCGTGGAAGGCGCATTAAACCAGCCGTCATTCCAAACCCTGATCAGCCGGTACCCCCAGCCATGCTCGACCGCTTCCCGCAAAATACCCGCAGTCTTCTTTGGCAAGCGCCCGAGCGAATTGCCATCCAGATAGATCAGGTCCTGGTCAGAGATCACGAACTGATCCCGGAAACGCCTCAGCTCATCCGCCTGGTCCAGCTCCTGCGCCAGCGAAACATCGGTCGAATTAAATTTCATTAGTGATTTCTCCTAGCAAATATCAAGATGAAAACAACCTGGGCAAAACAAATTATATCTGACCATTTCATAATCAATTATTTGGAGATAATTTATCTTATTTAAGTGCTGTAATGTGAACAAACCACAACAAGGAGGTTAATTATGCTGGCATCTGCACCTGTAATCAGCACCATGCCCGCCGTTGAGATCTCCCGTGCGGAAGCCTCTTATACTCAAAAACTCGGATTGAAACCAATCAATGTGCCTGATTCTGAAAGTGCACTATTATTTGAACCCGGCAATAACAACCAGATTTTTTGTATGAGCGTCAAGGAACGAAAGCGGAACACGCTGCTGCCACTTTTCTTGTCGAAGATATCGAAACGGTTGTCAATGGATTAACAGAACGCGGCGTGGTGTTTGAACAGTATGACCTTGGTGAGATTACGACTGATGGAGCCGGGATCGCTGTTATAGGCAACACCAAATGGGCTTGGTTTAAGGACTCCGTGGGAAATATAATTGCTTTAATGTCGCAAGCTTAACCCTGGCTATAGCCAGATTTTATCGATAATACTCCACCCGCCCTGATTCCTTAATTCGATAAATCTAACTTTTATCAGCGGTCGATAGAGAGCAGAGATCCAAAGGAATTGATGTTGAGATCCCATTCCATTCCGGGTTGGGCGCTCATAAACAGATCATAATCTGTCGTAGTGTATGTGTACGGTCCCTGGCTAGTATAAAAATAAATGACGTAGGATTCTGTCCAGTTCTCACCCAACCGCTGCCCATCCTCTAAAGGCGGGTCGGGCCAGGCTGGCGAAGAGTCATTCCCATTCAGGCTGACTGTATCAACCACACTCCATTCCTGTACGGTGTAGTCGCAGTAATCATCGTACACCTGATACTCACAATCCTGCACCACATCCGCATATCCATTACCCGTATCCACTGTGTAGGGTGTTCCGCAGACCTCCACTGAATTCGGCGCGGGTTGGCTCTGCACATAACGGATTTCCTGGCTGCATGCTCCCACCTCTGCATCGCCGGGGATCTCATCCCACCACCCACTGTGGCTGACAGGGACCAATGCTTCAATTGGAACGCTCCGTTCCCAGCCAATCCCCTCGACGACGCCTGTAACCGCTTCGGTACGGTTTGCCAGAATTGCAAACCAAGCCCCAACGCCGCACAGGACCACGACAACCAAAATAGCCAGAACCAGTACCCACGGACGAGACAATACTCTGGGGGTGTCCGCGCCTATCGTCGGTTCTGCAGCGGGTTCCCTTTCAATATGCATACTTCCCCCGCAGTGTGAACAAATCTTTGCGGTATTAGGGTTTTCCTGACCGCAGTGCGGGCATTTCACCTTTATCTCCGGTCCGGTATGGTACGCGCCAACCACACGTCCCGACTGCCGTTTTCGACCTTCAACCAGGTCTCCACCGCACTGCAGGCATTTTTTCGCATTCCCAGGGTTGCGGGTTCCGCAGAAAGGGCAGTGGATATCAGGACCTACCCTCGACTGGCTTTCTTTTTCTTCTTCGCTGATGATTTGCTGGCGGTCTGCCTGTTCAAATTCAACTTCCTCAGGCTGCGCTGCCCCACATTGATTGCAGAATTTATCTGGTCCGGGATTGATCCCCCCACAGTTAGGGCAGGTCCACTGCAGTTCAATTTGCCCCAAATCCTTACGCGCCATAGGTGACCATCCTCCAGCAATTTTCTTCTAATTCTACCAGCTTGGAAGCTGAGCTATCTGAAGAGATTCTTCTATCAAAATCACATCTCCAACAGAAAGACTGTCATACTTCATCTTCCCCTATAAATTTAAAAACAAAAATTTTTGGATCGGAAATAGTCCGGGTTTCAGCTGGACCTTTTATCAGGGGATATTTTCAACTTAGCGTCGATAAACTGACTGTGGCTTAATTTTAACAATTTCGATATCAATCGGATCTCTTCCGTCTCTTCATAAGTCACAAATCCATCGCTTCCGGCGACAGCAAAAAGAACATCCAGGAATTTGACCCGCTGTTCTTCACTGGTCGTTTCAAATAAAGCGCGGGCGGCTCCATATGTCTCCATCCCTGCCCCGATTTGTGATACAGCGACTTCAGCGATCACGGCAGCTTCGAGGGGAGTGACATCCCAGGTCTCTTCCAGTATATCCGCCATCGCGTCAAACTCAGATTCGTTCACGTCCCTATCGACATACGCAACTCGGGCCATCAACCCGCCAGCTAGACTCAATTTTCGAAGTAATGAATCGGAAACGCTGATCTGCTCCCCTTCCATCTCCATGCGCCGGCTTACCAGGTAAAAAACCCTGTGATTAATAAAATCATCTAGGTAAATTTCACGGTTATGTGCCTCAGCAACAACCCTGGAATGTCGTTTTATTGAACCACGCATCAACTTGGATAGCGGTCCGAGCATGCTGACATCGCTGCTTTCAATCAACGGACTGATTTCATCCATCAGCGCTCGCTCGCTTTCGGTGATTTCACCGTCGGCAGAGACAATTTCACCCAGCGAGTCCAGCGCCAGCCGCTTCTCTTCCTGTGAAGACAATTCCCTCCTCAGGGACTCAACCAACCGCATTCGTTCCTCCTCATCAATCGGAGATTCGATATATATCTCAAGTTCCGCCCAGTCGCTGGCGGTCATATCCGGCAGGCGAAATAAGAGGTCTTTTAGGCTGTTAATCTCATCATTGGTGATCCTGCCATCCGCCCAGGCAGCTGCGATCATCACTTTCGCGATCGCTTTTACAGTATTTTCCTTTGCCATTTACTGCTCCAAGTAAGAAATCTAACTTTAGATCAAATTGGTCGAATAGTACCATAAGTATCCAGAATAAATATGGCCTAAAAAATTATTTATGATTTTTTTATAAACTCGGTTTTTGGATCAAAAAGGACCATACAGCGAATGATGCGCTGCATTGTCAAGGAGAGGAGAAATGAAGGAGATTGTAATATTCTGCATGTATTTATTGATGCATTTAAGAAAAATTATCTTAAACATTTTAATTTCCAAAAAACAGGAAGGTTCCAACATGCTTTAACTCAAGACTCGAATTTTTAAGTTGACAATCAATTTTCAATATGCTATTATTTTTATAGGAAACCGTTTGCGCAAACGGTTTCCTCGAGAAAAACTGGCTGGGCAATCAGGAACAATTTTTAAGGTTTTTTCTCTAAATTAAATACTATCTAAACAATGGAACGGGTGACAATCAGTGATGTAGCTGAACGTTCAGGGGTGTCAAAGTCCACTGTTTCGCATGTAATAAATAAAACCCGTTTTGTAGAAGAAGACACCAAAAAAAGAGTTCTTAAAGCTATTGAAGAGTTGGGATACCGGCCCAGCAATGTAGCCCGCAGTATGGTTTCAAAAAAGACCAAAACAGCCGGTTTGCTGATCTCAGATGTGGGTAACCCTTTTTATTCAGAGGTGATCCTGGGGGTCGAGGAAGCAGCCCGCGCCCAGGAATACAACATATTTCTCTGCAACACAAGTTACGATATCCAGCGCGGGATGGAATTTATCCAGTCCCTGATAGATAAAATGGTGGACGGGGTGCTGCTGATGTCCAGCAGTATGTCAGTCGAGCTAGTTGATGAGCTCTACAACCACCGCATACCTGCAGTTGTTCTCGATTGGGAATCGGAAAAAGTCGGCCAAAGAGCAGCCTCAGTGTCAATCCAGTTCAACACAGGCATCCACCAGGCGGTGGAATATTTATATAGACTGGGGCACCGGCGCTTTGCCCATGTCTGCGGACCGTTAAACCTGTGGACAGCCCGTAAGAGAAAAGAAGATTTTTTAACGGCAGTGGAAGAACATGGGATTCCTATTTCAGACGTGCTCGTTATAGAGGGTAACTTGCGCATCGACGGCGGTAGGGATTCAATGGCAGCCATTGTACAAGAAGAAAACAGACCTACCGCTGTATTTGCAGCTAACGATCTCACCGCGCTGGGGTTGATTTGGGCAGCCCGAGATTACGGGCTCCAGGTGCCGGAGGATCTCTCGATTATCGGGTTGGATGATATCGAGCTGGCTTCACAGGTGAATCCTTCTCTGACATCCGTAGCACTGCCGCGTTTTGAAATTGGCAGCCTCGCCATGAACCTGCTGCTGGAATTGATCCAACTTTCTGAAAGTGGCCTGCCCGATATTACGAAGCTGAACCGAACAGTCACCACCTATCTGGTAATCCGTCAATCGACCTCAAAACCACCAATTTTCTCTCACCAAATGTTATAATTCAACACAAGATAAGGAGGTGAATATCGCTTAAAAAATCTAATTGCGAAACCCCAAATGTACCCAAGATCCTATCATTCTAATATTCTTTTCGGAGGAGATAATGACTAAAAAATTGTTAACACTCTTTACCACCTTGATGGTCCTTAGCATGGTTATGGCAGCCTGTGCCCAACCTGCTCCGGAGACGGTCGTCGAGGAAGTTGTCAAAACGGTGGTGGTAACCGAGGTCGTTGAGGTTGAGGGCGAACCGGTTGTCGAAGAAGTTGTAAAAGAAGTAATGGTTACACCGACACCGGAACCGCAAGCCAAGCAGCTTGAGGTATTCCACTGGTGGACCGGTCCCGGTGAGCGCGAAGCAGCAGATGCCATGTTCCAAGCTCTAGCGGATGCATATCCTGACATTGAGGTAGTTGAGAATCCTGTTCCCGGCGGCGGCGGTGTCAGCCACCGCGTGGTTCTGCAGTCCCGGATCATCGCCGGAATCCCACCCGACACCTTCCAAACACTGGGCGGCGCCGAATCGAAGAATTACGTCGACAGCGGCGCGCTGCAACCCCTAACGGACCTGTGGGAGGAACTGGACTACGCATCTGTTATCCCAGGCCCGCTTGCAAGCGCGGTCTCGGTTGACGGCGTTCCTTATCTTGTGCCGCTGAACATGCATATTCAGAACATTCTGTACTACAACAAACCTCTCTTCGAAGAACTGGGCATTGAACCCCCCACCAATTTTGATGAATTCCTGGCAGCCTGCGATGTTATAGAAGCCAACACAGACATGGACTGCCTTGGTCTGGGCTCGAAGGAGAAATGGGGCGACGCCTTTGTGTTTGATATGATTCTTCTTGAAGAAGGCGGACCAGAATACTACGTCCAATTCTACAAGGGTGAGATTGATGTTACAGAAGACCCGGTCTACCGGACAGCCCTGGAGAAATTCGCCATGGTCGCCGATCACATTAACAATGACCATTCAGCGCTCACATGGGACCAGGCAGTTGGTCTGGTAGGTTCCGAGACCGCCGCCATGACCCTGATGGGCACCTGGGCAATAGGCGCCTTCACCCAGGGTTCGGGCTGGGAGCCGGGTGTAGATTTTGGCGCAGTCACATTCCCACAGGCGCCGGAACGAATCCTGCTGTTCCACCCGGACTGCTATGGTCTGGCGACCGGAGCGCCTCATCCTGAAGAGACGCTCGATTGGCTGAGAGTTGTGGCTTCACCCGAACTTCAGATCCCGACCGACGTCACCCAGGGCGGTTTGTTCGCCCGGACCGACATCGATCCAACTGAGTTCCCGGACCCGATCCGACAGGAGATGATGCAGTTCGTGCGCGACAATCCAGAAGCCCTTATCCTGGACCAGCACGGAAGCATCCTTCCTGGAACTGCGCAGCCAATTTACTGGGACATTCTGTCCGGTTACTTAGTCCAACCGGACGTTGACGCCACAATTGCGTCAGTAGCCGACATGATGGACACATACGGCGTTGCAGAGGCATCAGCCTGGTATCAGTGGCCGTAATCGGGCTGATATAAAAGTCAGGCAGTTCTTATATACTCAGATCTGACCAGACATCAATCAGGTAGGGCTGCCTATACAAAGACCGCATCCCTACCTGAATATCTATAACTTCATTTTCTACATCTTTCCCGTTTTACAATTTCATAGCCCGCACAGGTGTCGATGTGTTTTTTGAAAGATTTCAAAGGTCAAAGCGAGACAGGTTATCGTTAACAGATATCCTGGTTTTCGTGGTCCCCCTGCTATTTTTTCTCATCATTTTATACAGCACCTTAGCATGGACTGTTTACGTCTCCTTCACCGATTGGAAAACAATCGCCCCAAATTATGTATTCACAGGTCCCAAATGGTATGAATCCATTTTCCACCAACATCGCTTCTGGATAGATGTTCAAAACAACCTGAAATGGCTGATACTGGGTGTTGTCCCAACGGTGACGCTGGCAATTTTTCTGGCTTACCTGCTTGAACTTTCGCCTTTTCCAGCAGTTGAATCCTATACCCGCACCTTGATCCTGTATCCGGTGGCGATGTCCTTTATCGTGACCGGGACGATTTGGTCATGGATGTATGAGCCAACCAGGGGAGTTTTTAATACTATCCTGCAGGGGGCAGGGTTTGAAGGCTTACGGTTCGCCACAAACCCAAATACGGCTACTTACTGGTTGATTCTGATATTTATATGGCAGTACCTCGGTTTTTCTGTCATCATTACCCAATCCTCCTTCCGGACTGCGGAACTGCAGGAGATGATTGAGGCGGCAACAGTGGACGGCGCCTCTAAACTCAGGATCCTGTTCTCGGTTATTATCCCAAACATCCGTTCAGGCTTATTAATTCTGATTTCACTTTTATTGATCAGCTCCTTGAAGGTCTTTGATATCATCTACATCGTCACTTTTGGAGGACCAGGTCTGTCAACAGATGTATTAGCGTTCAATATGTGGATTTCCTCCTTCCAGCAGCACCTGATCTCTCAGGGTGCAGCCCTGGGTGTGATCATCTTCGCCTTGGCTTTTATCATCATCATTCCGTACACCATCTACGCTCTCAGGAGATGGTTCGAATGAAAACGAAAAACCTGAACCTAAAAATCATTGTTTTTATCGTTTTGCTGCTGCTTTCTCTGGCTTACCTGCTGCCAATTTACCTGATGGTCGCCAATTCCCTGAAATCTATTCAGCAGATAACAACCGGTAATTATCTTTTCCCTCCCTCTCCTCCGGTATTTTCCAACTATATTGAAGTATTGTTTGGAAGCAACCGTTTCAGAAGCGAAATGATGCCGCGTTTGCTGAATTCGGTTATCATTTCATTCACTGTCACCGCACTGTGTGCATTCTTCGGTGGTTTAGGGGGGTTCTATCTGGCCCGCACAAAGACGACTTTCGTTAGAATCCTTTTTGTGCTGGTTGGAATTGCGCTTTATCTCCCCTACCAGGCAGTTATCATTCCGATTGTCATCATTATGGCCAAGACCAAGCTTGCCCTGAGTTACTGGGGCTTGATTTTAGCCTATCTAATCCTCAACGTGCCACTTGCTTCGGTATTAATGGGAACTTTCTTCCTGTCCATTCCGCGCGAACTGGAAGAAGCCGCAAAAGTGGACGGCGCCTCCCGTGTGCAAACATTTTTCAGGATCATCACGCCGATCTCACTACCGGCTTATGCATCAGTCGCGATCATTATCTTCACCCAGGTTTGGAATGAATTCTTCATGGCCCTCTCGCTGGCATCGCCAAAAACCCAGACAGTTCAGGTGGTTATGGCGGAAGCTAAGGGCACCACGCTTGTCCTTTATAACCTTCAGATGGCATCCGCATTAATCGCGGTTTCGGTACCTCTCATTTTCTTCCTTTTCCTCGGACGTTACTTCATTCGCGGAATCCTTGCAGGCGCTTTGAAAGGTTGAACATTATATTATCCAATAACATCATCCAACAACCCCCGCGAAAAACCTTTTGCCGGGGGTTGTCTGGTTTTAGATATTTTGTGAGATCGTACAGCAGAGGATACATGCTATAATTACCGGCTGCGCAATATAATTACTTGTAACAAAACAATTGGGGAAATTATTAACTAAGGAAAGGAATTCATGCCAACCCGCAATAAAAGGACTATAACCGCAGAAGACCTGTACCGTTTTGAAATCATCTCGGGAATAAGAATCTCGCCCGACGGGAAATATATCGTTTACGCCCAACAAAGGGTGGATAAAAAAACCGAAAAAAAGTACTCCAATTTATGGATAACCCCAACGTCTGGAGTCAGACCTCGCCAATTCACATACGGCGACCAGACCGACACTGCGCCGCGCTGGTCTCCCGACGGGCATGAGATCGCATTTTTATCCAATCGGGGCGATAAAGAAAAACCACCCCGCATATTTCTGATACCAACCAGCGGAGGAGAAGCGCGACCACTGAGCAAAATCAAAGGCGAAATTACAGGTTACAGCTGGTCCCCAGACGGTAAAAGTTTTGTCTGCACGGTCCGCAAGACTGATAAAGAAGTACTCGAAAGGCAGAAGGATGAAGATAAGAAGAAACTGGGGGTGGTATCACGCCACTATGACCGCGTGTTCTACAAACTGGATAATTACGGTTACCTCCCTCAAGAACGCCAGCATATCTGGATTATGAACGCCCGCACCGGTAGAGCCAAACAGCTTACAGACCACCCGGTCTTTGATGAATTTGATCCTGCCTGGTCTCCGGATGGAAAGTGGATCGCCTTCATGTCCAACCGCAGTTCCAATCCCGATTTTGAGCCCGACGCGGTCGACCTTTGTATCATCGCCGCAGAAGGGGGCGAGATGCGAAAAATCAACACGCCTGTGGGAGAAAAATTATTTCCTTCCATCTCACCAGACGGCGCCTGGATTGCGTACTACGGTATAGAAGGCGAGGGCCTGTGGTACAAGAATGCCGGGTTGTGGGCTGCCCCCTTTGATGGCTCAACACCGCCGCGCAACCTCACCGAAAAATTCGATATGCACGTCTCATCAGGGACAATTAACGATATAGGCAGCCCGGAAACAATGCTGCCAACCTGGTCAAAGGACAGCCAGCGTATATTCTTCCCGGTTGTCCAGCACGGGAAATCTCTGGTCAAATCCATATCTCGCGACGGGGAAGACCTGCAGAATGTTTTGGAAGAAGATGGAGTTGTATCCAGTTTCAGTCTGGATATGGATCAAACCAGGATGGCGTACTTCTACGGCCGGATAGATGACCCGGGACAGGTTGCTTTGTTAGATCTGCCTAAACGAAAATCTGAAATCTTGACCCGCAATAACCGCAGCTTACTGCGTAACACCGACCTTGGAAAAATAAAAACCATCTGGATTAAAGGTCCAGATGGGAATGACGTACAGGGATGGATATTAACTCCGCCGGGGTTCAACCCCAGGAAAAAATACCCCTCCATTCTGGAGATCCACGGCGGGCCGCTGACACAGTATGGCTATTTCTTTATGCATGAGTTTTATTACCTGGCTGCAAACGGCTACGTGGTTCACTTCAGCAACCCGCGCGGCGGCCGCGGCTATGGGGAGGAGCACGCCAAAGCCATCTGGGGTGACTGGGGCGGCGCGGACTACAGAGACCTGATGGCCTGGAGCGATTACATCTCAGAACTGCCCTATATCGATCCGGAACGAATGGGCGTCACTGGCGGTAGTTACGGCGGATACATGACCTTATGGATTATCGGGCACACAAACCGCTTTAAAGCCGCGGTTACACAGCGCTGCGTGAGCAACATTATCAGCATGTGGGGTTCCAGTGATTTCAACTGGGTCTTTCAGCAGGAACTTGAAGCTGGACCTCCATTCGATGACCTGGAGAAATTCTGGGATATGTCTCCAATGAAATACATGGGGAATGTAAAGACACCGACCCTGGTTATCCACAGTGAAAACGACCTGCGCTGCCCGATTGAGCAGGGCGAGCAGGCATTCGTTGCTTTGCAGCGGATCGGAGTTGACAGCGAGATGGTGCGCTTTCCGGATGAATTTCACGGATTGTCGCGCGGCGGACGCACCGACAGGCGAATCGTACGCCTTAACCACATCCTGCGCTGGTTTGATAAATACCTGAAAAAGTGATCCGGGATCTTCGATGCGCTGGTTCAAAGACCAGATCCAGGTAAACACAAACGGTAAAGGTCTTTACCCTTTTACCCCGGAAATTTCCAGACGCATAAAAGATTGGAATATACGGGAGGGCATCTGCTTTATCTACATCCAGCACACCAGCGCATCCCTGGTGATAAGCGAGAGTTACGATCCGTCCGCCCGGGTCGACCTGGAAGCCTTCATGGAGCGAGTAGCGCCCGAGAACCAGTCCTGGCACCGGCACACTCTGGAGGGGGGAGATGATTCACCATCACACATGCGCTCAATCATCACCAACACCAGCCTTTCGATCCCAATCGACTCTGGCGCGTTGAATTTAGGCACATGGCAAGGGGTGTACCTATTCGAACACCGGGCGCGCAGGCATATGCGCCGGATACTGCTCAGATGTTTGTCGACCTCTGATGTGTAATTTTTGACTGCAGAAGAACCCTCAGTCTGGTTTCTGGTACAGCTCAACCAGGACACCGTGAGAAGCTTTGGGATGGATAAAGGCATACCTGGTCCCATCCCGGGATAATTTCGGGCGCTCATCAATCAATCTCACCCCGCTTTCCTCCAAAAGCTTCAGCATCCCTTCAATATCATCCACTTCCAGGCAGATATGGTGCATCCCGGGTCCCTTTCGGGCAAGGTGTTTCGCCAGACCTGTTTCCTCACTGGTCGGCCTAACCAGCTCAATTTCACTTTCCCCAACTGGCAGAAAACCAATCTCAGCTTTTTCCGTCGGATTGTCCACCAATTCAGAGATCTCGATACCCAGACAATCGCGCCAGAAAGCAAGTGCCTCTTCCATATCCTGAATAACCAAGGCGACATGGTCTATCCGTTTTATCTTTGCCAAATCGAATCTCCGACTATATCCACGCCGGGGGTTTATATTCACCCCAAACATCCCGCAATATGGTGCAAATCTCCCCCAGGGTGAGCTGATTTTCCACACAGGTGATGAAAACCGGCACTAAATTATCATTTCCCCGGGCAGCATTTTCCAGACTTGAAGACAGTTCCTGCACTTTTGATTCATCCCGCTTTTGACGGTACTGCTCCAAGCGTCTGCGCTGTTCGGCTTCCACTGCCGGATCCACCTTCAATTTTTTTGGTTTGATATCCTCATCCATGCAGTAGGCATTCACGCCCACGACAATCTCCTGGTTTGATTCCACCTGGCGCTGGTGCTGGTAGGCGGATTTCTGTATCTCAGCCTGCATAAAACCAGCCTCCACGGCTGCCAGGGCGCCTCCCATCTCATCGATACGCTGGATATAATCCAGCGCCCTTTCTTCAATCTCATTGGTTAATTTTTCGATTAAGAACGAACCTGCCGCAGGATCAATGGTGTTCGCAACCCCTGATTCATAAGCTATTATCTGCTGGGTTCGCAGTGCGACCTGGACAGCTTCTTCCGTGGGCAACCACAAGGCTTCATCCATGCTGTTGGTATGCAGCGACTGTGTGCCTCCCAGAACCGCCGCCAGTGCTTGCAGAGTGACCCGGACCACATTATTGTAGGATTGCTGGACAGTCAGGGTTGAGCCGGCGGTTTGGGTATGGAAGCGCAGCTTGCATGACCCCTCCTCTTGCGCGGCGAACCTTTCCTTCATTATCCGGGCCCAGAGCCTTCGGGCAGCTCTGAATTTCGCGATCTCCTCCAGAAAATTGTTATGAGCACTAAAAAAGAAGGATAACTTTTTGGCGAAGGAGTCAACATCCAACCCGCTGTCGATCGCCGCCTGTACATAGGCGATTCCGTTGGACAGTGTGAATGCCACTTCCTGAACCGCAGTCGAGCCGGCTTCACGGATGTGATAACCCGAGATGCTGATCGTGTTCCAGCGCGGCGTTTCCCTCTCGCAGAACCGGAACACGTCCGTGATCAGGCGCATGGATGGCTCCGGTGGGAAAATATACGTTCCGCGAGCGACATATTCTTTAATAATATCGTTCTGGATCGTCCCGCGCAGGTCCTTCAGTTCAACATTCTGTTTCTTCGCCAGAGCGATATACATGGCAAGCAGTATGGCAGCCGGGGCGTTTATGGTCATGCTGGTGGAGACTTTATTCAAGGAGATCTCATTGAACAAAATCTCCATATCCTCCAGGGATGAAATTGAAACCCCGACCTTGCCCACCTCCCCCGCTGAGATCGAGTTATCCGCGTCATAGCCAATCTGGGTTGGCAGGTCGAAGGCGACCGACAGTCCGGTCTGACCCTGACCGAGCAGGTAGCGGAAGCGGGCGTTTGTCTCCTGGGCAGTTGCATATCCAGCATACTGTCGCATCGTCCACAAACGACCGCGGTACATAGTCGCCTGGACGCCGCGTGTGAACGGGTACTCTCCCGGAAACCCAATATCAGTCAGATAATCGATATCCAAATCTTCGGGCGAGTAAACTCGATTTAACAGGATTCCCGAGGAGGTCGTGAACTCCTCCTTTCGCTCTGGAAACCTTTCCAATGAAGGTTTTAAAATTTCTTCCTCCCAGCGCTGACGTTTTTGACTAGCTTTCATTATCCCCTCTGCTATGACCTGTAGAAGCAAATTTTTTATTCAAGGATAAGCCCGTTGATGGAGAATTACCTCAAGTATAATCGATAAAAGAGAGCTGCCATTATGCAAACCCTTTCTGTTGATATCGGCACCGGAACACAGGATGTCTACCTTTTCGATTCGCGCCTTGATATAGAAAACGGCCTCAAGCTGGTGCTGCCATCGCCCACCATGATAATAAGGCGTAAGCTTCAAGCCGCCACCAGAGCGGGTCGCCCGGTCCTACTGACAGGATATACCATGGGAGGCGGTCCTAACCAGTGGGCTGCTGAAGATCACCTCCGAGCTGGTTTTCCCGTTTACGCCACACCGGACGCCGCCCGGTCCTTCAACGACGACCTGCAGGCAATTGGGGAGATGGGGATAACCGTGATCAGCCAGGACGAAATCTCTGGTTTGTCTTCAGAGACACTCCGCCTTGATCTCTTTGATTTTGACCTCGCTTCGATCGCCAGCGTCTTCTCAACTTTCGGAGTGGGTTTAGAAAGCCTGGATGCGGTTGCAGTGGCGGTATTCGATCACGGAAACGCCCCCCGGGATTATTCTGACCGCCAGTACCGCTTCGATTACCTCGATAAACGAATCCGCTCCCATAACAGCCTGAGCGCCTTCGCATATCTCTCCGGGGACGTCCCATCGATCATGACCCGCCTCGAGGCTGTGGTCCGGTCATTCCAGGCGCAGGAACATATCCTGATGAAGAAGGTACCGCTGGTCGTTATGGACACTGCCCCCGCGGCGGTGCTTGGGGCAACCTTTGACCCAGATGTCAGCCGCCTCGAAAGGGTTTTAATTGCCAATGTCGGCAACTTCCACACGCTGGCGTTTCGTCTGGGACCTTCCGGGATCGAAGGCGTATTCGAACACCACACCGGATTTTTAAACCAGAGAAAACTGGACGGGCTCATTCTCGCCTTGGCTGATGGTTCGCTCACCCACCAGTCTGTATTCGAAGATAACGGGCATGGAGCTCTGGTCTATGGAAATGAACCCTTTTCTATTTTCTCTCAAAAAAGTGGAAAGGGTTCCGGACCGGGATTAGTCGTGACCGGTCCCCGGCGGGGTATGATGCGGGGCTCCCCACTGAATCCTTATTTCGCGGTGCCTTTCGGCGACATGATGCTTAGCGGTTGTTTCGGACTGCTGGCTGCCACCGCGGATTTGCTGCCCGAGTTATCCAACCCAATCCGGCGCTCGCTCAGAGGAGCCAGCAGCGGGTCGCCCCCTTGGGAAGTCAATTGAACCGGTGGATTTATAATACAAACTGGCAGTTGAATTTTTTTAGCTTTGCCAAATTTAGCCGCGAGGGCCTGTTCCCTGAAGTTAAGGATAGAAATTCAATTAATGGAGAATGCTGAAATGGACGAAACGAGCAACCAGGCGATGCCGGAAGAAGCAAAACCGATTTCCTTTAAAGCTGAAACCCGCCAGATTCTGGACATACTTATCCATTCATTGTATACCGAGCGAGAGATCTTCCTGCGCGAATTAATTTCAAACGCTTCGGATGCACTAACCCGGATGGATTTCGAGATGCTGACCAACCGGGATGTATTCCAACCTGACCTTGAACTCGCCGTCCGGGTTATCCCGGATGAAAATGAAAAAACGCTCACCGTGGAAGACTCGGGCATCGGGATGACCGAAGGAGAGTTGACAAAAAACCTGGGCACAATTGCGCAGTCCGGGGCGCGCGAATTTATCGCCGCCGCCAAGCAGGCTGAAGGCGATATTTCCCAGCTTATCGGGCAGTTTGGGGTTGGATTTTATTCCGCCTTTATGGCTGCGGAATGGATCAGGGTGTCTTCGCGCTCGTACCTGAAAGATTCGCAGGCTGCATCCTGGTACAGCACTGGGACGGATACCTTTACAGTCGAGCCAGCGGTCAAAGAACAGCGTGGAACATCTGTGACCATCAAACTTAAAGACGATGCGAGTGAATTTTTGGATAAAAACCGCCTGAAGGCGATCATCCGCAGGCATTCCGATTTTATTCCCTTCCCAATTTATATCGGAGATGAAAGCGAGCAGGTCAACCGCCAGACTGCCATCTGGCGCCAGGGACTGCGTGAACTGGATGAAAAAGATTACCACGAATTTTACAAACAACTCACTCTGGATATGAAGGATCCCTTAGCATACGCCCACATGGCAGTGGATGCTCCGGTTCAGATGTATGCAATCCTTTTTGTGCCCCCGAAATCTGAGTTTTCAATGTTTTCCCCGTTCAAAGAACGCGGGCTCAAGCTGTATGCAAAAAAAGTATTAATCCAGGAGTACAACCGTGATCTGCTGCCCGAGTACCTAGCCTTTGTGGAGGGCGTCGTTGATTCGGAGGATTTACCGCTGAATGTATCCCGCGAAACCGTTCAGTCGACAAAGATTATGGCGACCCTGAAGAAATTACTGACTGGAAAAGTTATGGAAACCCTCGCGGAATTGGCAAGCGAAAACCGGGATAGGTATTCAGATTTCTGGGAGTCGTACGGAAGTTTTATCAAACAGGGAGTCGCGATCGAGCTGGACAAACCTGAGCCGCTTTATTCACTGCTGCAATTTCAGACCACCCACCATCCCGAAACCTGGTCAACCCTTTCTGAATACGTAGAGCGGAAAAAACCCGACCAGAGTGAAATTTACTACATCCTGGGCGAGGATAAAGGTTCTGTTTTACACAGCCCGCACCTTGATGTCGCCAGGGTTTACGATTATGAAGTGCTGCTCTTAACCGACCCGGTGGATGCCCTTATGCTCACAAATCTGAGGCAGTTTGAAGAAACCCCCTTGAAAAATATCGCATCTGCTGACCTGAAACTGCCGGAAGATGAGCAGATAGAGAACAGCCAGGAACCATCCCTGGACGAATCCCAGCATAAAGAATTGCTGGAACGCTTTCAAAAACAGCTGGGTGAGAGGATAACAGAGGCGCGTATGACAGACCGCCTGAGGGAATCCCCTGCCCGGCTGGTCGACCCGCAAGGCGCTATGAACCAGGAGATGCAGCGGGTTTACCGGCTCTTCGAAAAGGATTACGAAATACCACCAAAGGTGCTTGAGCTCAATCCCAGGCACCCCATCATCACCCAACTTTCCCGAATCCCTCCGGATGATGAGCGCGCCAAACTGGTAATTGAACAGATATATGAGGACGCCTTGTTAATTGAGGGTCTTCACCCCGACCCTGCCAGCATGATCGACCGCATTCAAAAACTTATCCAGGCAGCCCTGGAAAAAAATTAGCTCAACCCTAAATGTATGGCTTTCGATAATCTTTATCTACTGGTTCTGCTCCTGCTGATACCTCTGCTGCTGTTTATTGCCGGGCTAATTTTCTATCTGCTCGTTCGCTCCTGGCGCACCAAGACCCGCCGCGATTTAAACCGCTCCCAGAAAGACTTGCGCCGGCTTCGAAATGAACGCAATTTGATCCGCTCGGACCTGGACAATTTCTCCGACCAGGAGCCGGAGCCTTATGGGTCCCAACTATCCGTAACCCGAGGGCAGTTGTCTGAGGTCAGCGAAGGAATCAAAAAACTGGAGAGGTCCTATATATCCATAAATGAAAGAATCCGGGGATTGGAGTCTCGAGGTGCTGTTTCAGTTTTTAAGAACCCGACCAGCTGGCGCTCCTTCTACCGGGAAGTCCAGGACCTGCGCCAGGACGTCTCGGAAATAGGCAAATCCCTTGCTGCTGCCCAGGAAACCCAGACTGCGCTCCACGAGATTGCCTGGGCAACCGCTTGTGAGGTCCGGACGGTCAACCCGAGATTGGAAGAAGTGCGCGCCGACCTTGATCTTCTGCACACCAAGAATCTATCCGGTCCGCTTCTGGACTCCGCTTTCTATGAAATCGAAAGCATCCAGGCTCGAATAGCAGCTATACCGGTTTACTTCCTCTCCAACGAAAAGTCGGTTGTGATCCAGGATGCAAATAAATCCGAGGTTGTGGAAGCGCATAATACTCTGGACGAGTTAAATTCAAACCTGGATGAGCTCAGCCGCAGAGCCCAGGAGTGGGAAGAGCAGTACGAGAGAATGCAGACTGCCCTCTCTAAAATGGGAGTTGACGTCGGCGAACTGGAAACGCTTATCAGCGATATGCCGCCGGATTTACAACTCTCCCAGGAGAAAGCCCAGTACGAGGGCTCCATGGCTGTATCCCAGAACCTGGCTGCCTCCGCTGCCCACAGTTTGATCGAAGAATTGGAGACAACCGCCAAAGAGGCGAACCAGGTATCGCGTTCGTCCAGGGAGCTTAGCGCCAAACTTGGCAAAGCTAAACGGGAGTTCAATCACCTGGCTCTTGCGATCGAGACCACCACCCGAAAACTGGAGGCGGTCTCGGAGAAAATGGCAGATCTCGCCACCCGGGAAATTTACCCGGTTGCTTGGGAAGCGAGCTCTGGGAAATTGTCAGATATAAAATCTCGCGCGGTTGAAATCGGAGGAATAACCAAAGAGCGAAGAATTGGGGATATCAGCCAGGATTTAAGAACATGCGCCAGGTTGAACTCAAGCTTGGATAGCCTTTTTGAGCATGTCCAATCAATCCAATCGGAACATGTCAAGCTGGAAAAAATCTTCTCAGGAGCGGAATACCAGGGGGTTGACACCTGGCTGGCG
>JBJYWI010000070.1:0-2289 GCA_046259385.1 Anaerolineales bacterium | reverse complement strand
GAGTATTGTTTTCCCAATTCAGAAAAGATTTTCGTATTAATTCAAATTCGGACCAGGCTGGCACTTACATCTCCTTGAAAATCAATTATTTGTATTAAGAAAATTATAGCATCATGAATTAAAGTGATGATTATATTTTCCCAAACTATTTTCAAAATTACCTAAGAATCGATAGCGCATATCATTTTCATTCCTACGAAGATATAAGGAGGATTATGGATAAATCAGGAGAGAATATTTAATATCGCTGGTGCGATATCTGTGAGGTCTTTTATTCCAGTGATAAATTCACTTCTGAATTGCGAAGAGCCGATAATTAGAGCCGGAACTGGATTTCTGGTATGTTTTCTGGTGCTGAGGTCTTCCATATTTCCATGATCCGATGTGATCAAAATCAAGCTATTTTTTATACTCCAGTTTTCCAAAATCCCCCCAATGACGGTATCAAAATCTTCCAATAGCTTTACTGCAACTTCCATATCGCAACCATGCCCCGCATAATCAC
The DNA here is from genome assembly GCA_046259385.1 of Anaerolineales bacterium. Taxonomy (GTDB): domain Bacteria; phylum Chloroflexota; class Anaerolineae; order Anaerolineales; family UBA4823; genus CAVWDI01. The sequence continues at coordinate 1,784 of JBJYWI010000070.1, read as the reverse complement.
TGAGCCAGTATTCAAAAAGAGTGAAATCAAATTCTGATGCTAGATTAGCAATTCGATTACCCGCTTCTTCATTTGTTAATATAGGTATGTTTTCGATTCCGAGGTGGTTAATCCATCCTGAACCGGTGAAGTCTGCAGATACTGCTTTCCCATTTATCAAATCCTCTTGTGTTTTTAAAGGAATGCCCGCGCTTACGACTGAAAGAGGTATAGTTCCATGAAGTCTTCTTTTTGATCTAACGGCGTCGAAATAGCTGGGTGGATATGCATTAAGAAATGAGATATTCTTACCAGATTTGCGTAGGAATTTAAACAGGTTCCCGTTTTCTATCACATTTGTTATTTCCCGGTTAGGTTTAGGACCATAATGGATACCAATTTCAGCTGGGATATTCCTCCCGGTCATTAATACAGCCTGACCTGTTGCTGATTGTGGCAATCCGTCAACCTTTAAACAAGCATCAATGGGCAAAAGTGTTGCAATCTTTGTTTCAACAGGTGCATGCTCGATTGTTAATTTCGAACCATCGATCAGCGAACTGATTACAGGCATACTTGCGCGCGCAAATGGATTAATTTCTGGATTATCTGGACCTAACCCGATACCATCTATGAATATAAACAGAAAATTCATTTTTTAAACAACAGCCACAGCGAGGGAGTTATCCCTTTTTCTGTGCTATCCTTTCTTTTTATCAATGTCATTCGGCGTTCAAACTCTTTGAGGTTGCTATCGCTAATTCCAGTACTAGATTCTCCTGGAATTTTATGCCATCCGTACAGCAAAAAATCTCCGCCTTCGTTCAGTAACCTGACTATGTTTTCCATATATCTGTATTTTTGCGCTTGCCCTAAGGAATGAAAACAGCCAATATCAAGAACAAGATCAAACTTGCTGTCAATGGTTTTTAATCTACTCACATCGTCTTTATAAAAACGAATATTTACCCCCTCTTTCTTCGATTTTCGTTTGGCTTTTCGAATGGCTTGCATCGAAAAATCAACACCAGTGGGACTCCAGCCGTGTTTTGCGAGTGTAATTACATTTGTACCTGTGCCGCAACCCAAATCAAGTGCGGTTCCCGGTTGGTTTTCCTGAATATATTCCATCAATTCTGGAGGGGATATACCGGTATCCCAGGGTGGTTTCCCCAGATACCAAAGAAAAAAGTCGAGTCTTCTTTTTAGGTTCAAATTATATATTTTCCGAATAAGTATTCCAGAAATAAGTACCTATAAATAGGAAAAATAGATACAGGGAATAATTGGTATCAAATCTTTGACAATGTGAGAGAGATAACTTACAATCTAAGGCTGCCATAAATTAATCCTTAAGGAAGGTTTTCCAAATGAAAGAATATACCACGGATGCTATTCGAAATGTCGCGCTGGTATCCCATAGTGGCGCCGGTAAGACAATGCTTTCTGAGGCGTTTTTACATTTTACCGGTGCCACCACAAGATTGGGTCAAATTGAAGATGGTTCTACCGTTTCTGATTTTGAAGATGAAGAGGTGCGCCGCAATCTATCGCTTTCAACCGCTATTATCCCTGTCGAATATAGAGACCACAAAATTAATTTCCTAGATACCCCTGGTTATACAGATTTTATCGGGGAGGTTATATCTGCTTTAAGTGTGGTTGATGGTGCCTTGGTTCTTGTTGATTCTGTATCTGGCGCTGAAGTGGGTACCGAGATCGCATGGAATTATTGTGATAATTTTAATTTGCCACGTTTTGTGGTTATTAACAAAATGAACCGGGATAATGCAAATTTTTATGAT
>JBJYWI010000069.1:10026-32992 GCA_046259385.1 Anaerolineales bacterium | reverse complement strand
GAACATAACTATACCAAAACGAGTTTAATTTTTCTTTACTTTAAACCTGCGATTAACCTACGAATACCCTACGATTTTTGCCAGCAAGTGATCAAAAACAGGTAAAATGAATAAATTTGCAATACAAACTGATTCTCTCGGGAGAATATACAAGATCCGGGGAGCGAAGAAAAGCGACCCCAGGGAGTTAACCGCTCTTGAAAATGTCACCCTGCAGATTCACCCTGGCGAATTATTCGGATTGCTGGGTCCTAACGGTGCAGGGAAAACCACTTTAATCAAAATTTTAACAACCCTGCTTGCTCCAACCTCCGGGAAGGCTTTTGTTGCAGGCTTGGATGTAACTTCAAATCCACTTATTATTCGCCAGAAGATAAATATGGTCTCCGGGGGAGAAGCCTCCGGATATGGTCTGCTTACAGTCCGCGAAAACCTGTGGATGTTCTCACAGTTTTATGGGATTCCATCCAGGCTGGCAAACCAGCGCATTGAAGAACTCCTGGATATTGTCGGTTTGAAAGACAGAATTAACACAAAATCTTCTGACCTGTCCACTGGGTTGCGCCAGAAAATGAACATCGTGCGCGGTTTTATGACCGACCCGGAGGTGTTATTTCTAGACGAACCGACTCTTGGGTTAGATGTTGGTGCATCCCGGGAGGTGCGCCAGTTCATACGTAAATGGGTGGATGACAATCCCAGCCGGACCTTGTTGCTCACTACCCATTACATGGTTGAAGCGGACGAATTGTGCGACCGGGTTGCAATTATCAACAAAGGTCATGTTCTTGCATGTGACACCCCGGATAGTCTCAAGCGACGTTTGCAGCAGGATGTGATCTACAGGATGGAAGTTAACCCGCTGAATGGTTTCGATAATAAGGATTTTCAGGAATTGGCAGGGGTAAAAAATATACTTCATATCCCTAGGGATGGTTTTACTATCCTGGAAATGATCCTGGAAGAAGACGATGCCCTTGGTCATGTATTGAATTTTCTCACCGGTAAGGATATTCATATCTTGAACCTCCAGAAGCGCGAACCGACTCTTGAGGATGTATTCGTGGATTTGGTCGGAAGGAGTATGTCCGAGGTTGAGAGTGCCGAAAATAATCGAAATTAAATGGCACCACAGTGAACACAGAAGGACAAATGACACTTCCAAAGAATAGCGGGGCAAAATTGTTTTTCCAGACAATTATCGCAAGGTCATATCCGAGAGTGATCGGTCAGCACCGCGAAAAATCATGGGTTTTCTTTGAAGTACTGCTTCCCATCCTGGCTGTATCCGCTTATGTTTTCGTTTACCGGGCTATCGGCGCCCCTGAAGAATATGTTGGCTTTGTCGTTATTGGTGGCGCAATGGTTGCCTTCTGGTTAAATATTCTTTGGAGTATGTCCAGTCAGCTCTACTGGGAGAAGGAACAGGGCAATCTTGCGCTATATATTATGGCTCCAAACTCAATGATCGCGATTCTATTAGGCATGGCTTTAGGCGGTCTGCTGGCGACCACACTCCGAGCAGTTGTTATCATCATTCTTGGTAGTTTATTTTTTAAGGTCTCTTATGCAGTCAACAATTTTTTGCAGTTAATAATGATCATGATCCTAACAATGGTGTCGCTTTATGGAATGGGAATGATGACATCTTCAATTTTCCTGCTGCTCAGCCGGGAAGCGTGGCACCTTGCCAATCTAGCTCAGGAACCAGTTTATCTTGTGTCCGGGTTCTACTTTCCATTAAAAAGCCTCAATTTTTGGGTTGCAGTGGGCGCTTCTATTATTCCATTGACGTTAGGTCTGGATGCCATGCGTCAGCTCGTTTTCCCAGCTGGGTCTACGTTAGGTTTCCTTAATGTTGAGACAGAAATTTTCATTCTAATTATATTAAGCGTTCTTTTCCTTCTAGGCGCATATTTCCTGCTGGCTCACATGGAAAAGCTTGCAATCAGAGAAGGCAGATTGACTGAGAGCAGGAGATGAATGAGGAACCAAGCAGGTAAATCGAACCTCTCAAGTTTGATAAATCCCTGGCTGAACAACCTGTTCTCCCTTTGGAATTCTTTTAGAATAGCAGCCTGGCTTGGATGGCAGATAGAGTCAAACTGGACAGATCCCTTTCTTTTTGCCACATATTCAATTGTGAAGCCGCTTTCGGGGGCTGCGATACTCGTGATTATGTTCGGGGTTATCACAGGTGGTAACTTCAGTGACCCGATATTCACATATATGTATATCGGTTATGCTTTTTACATATATGTAACCCAGATAATGAATGGCATCGTCTGGGCGGTTATGGATGACCGGGAACACTACAAAACTATAAAATACATCTACACTGCCCCGGTTCATTTCCCAACATATCTGCTTGGGAGAAGCGTAGCTTTTTTCTTAATCGGTTCCATTGCAGTCATTATCACCCTTTTATTCGGTCTGATTTTCCTGGAAGTCGATATCGAGCTGACCCAGATTAATTGGATAATATTGATAATTTCGGTGATAATCGGTGTGAATATGCTGGCTTTAATGGGTTTGATTATTGCCGGAGTAATGTTGCTATTAGTACATCATATGTGGGATTTAGGAGCAGCAGTGGCGGGCTCCTTATTTCTATTTAGCGGTGCCATTTTCCCCCTGGAGGAGTTGCCGCCTATCATTCGCTGGGTTGGTTATTTGCTGCCGGTAACATACTGGCTGGAACTCATCCGGCGTTCGCTGGTGGGCATGATCGCAGATGCTTACCCGACATTCTCCAGCCTGGATGATTTACAACTTTTAGGGATTCTAATCTTGCTCACACTGGTTCTGGGGATCATTGCAGCAATCAGCTTCAAATGGTGTGAAGCACAAGCGCGCGAACGCGGTCTGATCGATATGATCACAAACTATTAAATTTTTCCAGATGGTGCTATCCTGCATTACAAATAATTCAAAAATTTAACTTCAGGGGGATTCAACTTCATCCAACAACACAACCGCAGGTCTTTATGATACACTCACTCCCATTGCGTATTTATCTAATATAAAGCCCTGGTTGGGTTTGTTATGAAACTCAAGGACTGGATAGCTTTTATCGTATTGGGAACATTATGGGGTTCATCCTTCATGTGGATAAAAATCGCAGTCCAGGAGACAAACCCGATCCTGCTCGTAGCAATACGATTGACCTTTGCGATTTTAACTCTCACCATAGCTGCAATTATAGCCCGGCAGGCTATGCCAAAATCAGGCAGGATGTGGTTAATTCTGACTATCTTCGGCTTTGCGAATATCGCATTTCCGTACGTGCTGATAACCTGGGGGGAACAATATATTGATTCAGCGATTGCTGCAGTTCTAAACAGCACTACCCCTCTTTTCGCGATGCTGATCGCCCATTTTGCCCTCGCAGATGACCGGATCACAGCTCCAAAATTAATCGGACTGATAATTGGATTTTTCGGGATCCTGTTACTGATCAGCCGGGACCTGAACCGCAACACAATCTTTAATGGCGATCCTGCGCTGCTTATTTTGGGACAGGCAGCGGTGCTCCTTGCATCATTTCTTTACGCCGGGAGCGCAGTGTTCGCCCGGCGCAATCTAACAACACTCTCGCACATTGAGCAGGGACTTATCCCTCTGCTGGGTTCTGCCTTAACGCTCTGGCTACTGGCAGCCTCTGGTGAAGGCTCGCTGACTCTGCCAGATCTTCCAATAACGTGGCTGTCACTTGCCTGGCTTGGAGTCCTGGGTTCGGGATTGGCATTCCTGCTTTATTATTACTTAATTCATTCTGTAGGACCAACTAGATCAACTCTGGTGACTTACTTATTCCCACTAGTTGGCGTTGCTCTGGGGGTTATCGTCCTTGGTGAAAAACTGGATTTTCGCCTTGTGTCGGGTTCACTTCTGATTGTGGGTAGCATCATTGTTGTCAACAGTTCTAAGTAGGTTGCAGAAAAAATCTCATCTTCACTTATCATGATTTGGCGTGCAACAGTTCCGGTACGTCCCTCATAATATCGTCACGAACATTGCGAAATACCTGCATGATTTCTTCATCAGTTCCGGTCGCCACAGCTGGATCCGGGTAACTATTATGAATTCTTTTGCCTTTCCTAAGCCAGACCGGACACTCTTCCGCAGCGGAATCACATACTGTGACAACAAGGTTAAAAGGTTTCTCTTTGAATACTTCGACAGATTTTGAATACCCCTCATGCTTGATTCCAATCTCATCAAGCGCCTTTATCGCCATCGGATGAACACAATCTGCGGGTTTTGTATCCGCGCTGAATGCCTGCCACTCATCCCCCAGTTCATGATTCACAATCGCCTCCGCCATCTGTGACCGACAGGAGTTCCCTGTTCACAGGAAAAGTACCAGTTTACTATTCCGGCTGTTTTTCATTTTTCACACTCCAATAATGATACGCTTGGAAACCCAAATTGCGCCGGAAAACACTATAGTTTTTCAATTCATGCAGTTCAAGTTAACATTCGTTAACCAAATTTCAGGCTGCAATTATGGTTTTTTCTTATTAAACCAATAAACAAAAAAGGGTTCACTGGAATAATCAATTGGGAATTAATTACTTTTTATTAGCACAAACAATCCAATTTGGAGCAAACAAATTTCAGAAGGTGAGGAAAAGAAAAGTATATTTGATCGTATGATCGACATGGTCAGCACCCGAGATGAAAAGCAGGAAGTTGAGGAACTCCAGAAAGAGGTTCAAGAAGCGCAGATGAAAGCTATGGCAGCCAAGGAGGCTGCTGCCAAATCCTCGATGCAGGATGATAAGGAGAAAGCGGAACTGCAGAAACGACTTGAGGAAGCCAATAAAAGGGCGGCTGAAGCGGAAGCTAAAGCCAAGCAGCTCGAAAATAAACTGCAAAAATCTGCAGCTATACCACCCTCAGAGGACGCTTCCCGCTGGGAGGAGCGCTACGGCCGTAAAGAAAAAGCAGCCGGGCAGGAAATTATCACGACCCATGAATTAACCTCTGAAGAGACCCTCAGCCACCTGGCGTTAAAGTATTACGGGCATGCCACAAAACCCTATTGGATGGTTATTTATGAAGCGAATAAGGATGTGGTTGGCGATAACCCCGATCTGGTTCATAAAGGTATGCAAATAAAAATACCTGAACTGCCGGATGAATTGAAAGAAAAAGACTAATTGATTTCTGGAAAACACACATACCCAGACATAAGCCGGGCTGTCCAAAACCAAATCTGGACAGCCCATTTCTTTAATTTCAACAATCGATCTGATATTTTTAGTCGAAATACTATGTTAAGATAAATGCAATCTAAAGCATTTTGGAGTATCGGCGGATGACAGAACCCCAACAAAACATTACCTCATATTTAGAGAGCAAATTGGATCACTACTTAAACATGCTGCATGAGATGGTCGCGATTAACAGTTTTACCGCAAATTCTGACGGTGTAAACAAGCTTGGCATGCTTACAGGCAGGAATTTCGCTGAATTGAGTTTTGATCCTACTTTCGTTCAATGTGAAAATAAGGAGTTCGGGAAACACCTGGTGTTAAGGTCAATCCCATTCGAAGAGGCGAAACCAACGATCAGTTTGATCTCACACCTGGACACTGTATTTTCACCTGAAGATGAAAGCTTGAATGATTTCTCTTGGAGAATTGAAGGTGACCGGATTTACGGACCCGGAACAGTGGATATTAAAGGAGGGACCGTAATGATTTACATGGTCCTTGAAGGGTTGCGGAAATACCAGCCACAAATTTACAAATCGGTTAATTGGATGGTCTTTTTTAATGCTGCCGAAGAAAGTCTATCTCCAGACTTCGGGAATTTATGTGTTGAAAATCTCCCCGAAAAGACAATCGCATGCCTGGTATTTGAAGGTGGGAAGGAAAACGAGGGCAAACTCCCACTCGTGGTGGCGAGGAAAGGTCGGGCGACATTTCTGGTAAAAGCAGAAGGAAGATCCGCCCATGCAGGCAACAACCATGACCGGGGAGCAAACGCTGTTGTCCAGATAGCCCATACAATCCAGTCTATCGCGGATTTTACAGACTACGAAAAAGAGATTACTTTCAATCCCGGCACCATCCAGGGAGGCACGGTTGTCAACCGTGTGCCGCATTTTGCCAGGGCGGAGGTCGAAATGCGTGCATTCGAAGAAGGGATTTTTAAGGCGGGTGTTAATAAAATGAAGGGTTTGTCTGGTTCAACACAGGTCACCAGCCAGGACGGTTACCCTTGCAAAGTAACCGTTGACCTTATCGACCAAGTTGCGCCTTGGTCTCGTAATGAAAACACAATTCAACTTTACAAATTATGGATGGAGGTCGCCCAATCCCTGGGAATTGAGATCGTCGAAGAAGCGCGTGGAGGTTTGAGCGACGGAAATTGGCTTTGGAATTATTTTCCAACTCTGGATGGATTGGGTCCGACTGGCGCGAATACACACTGCTCTCAGCGCAGCGCAGATGGTTCGAAAGATCAGGAATATGTCTTAATTTCATCTTTTCTCCCTAAAGCGGTTCTAAACATAACAGCAATAACCAAGCTGGTAAAAAGCGCTTAATAAATTAGATTTCAACAAATTACTAATATTCAGTAATTCAATCTTACATTTCAATATTAGGTATACCTAATTTTTATTTTAGGTTATTGACAGATTCAAATTTTTATATTACTATTTAAAACAAAATAAGATTTACCGGAGAGAATGGAATGTATAACCCATTAATTGCTTTACTTGTGGGATTGCTATTTCTTGGATTGGGTGCGTTTCTTTTCTGGCCTAACGACGGTTTAGTCGGATATTTCCAGAAAACCAGAAGGATGTCAAACCGCATTCTCCAAGAGGATGCGCTCAAGCACATCCACAAAACCGAACGCTACAATCAATCAGCAACCCTTGAAAGTCTGGCTGGAGCGCTAAATATTTCCACATCTAAGGCTGCTAATCTGCTTGAGAACATGCAGGAAGGCGGTTTGGTTGAAATTAAAGGCCAATCTTTCTTCCTAACTCCCCAGGGTAGGGATTATGCCCTCCAGATTATTCGCGCCCATAGACTCTGGGAGCGTTATCTTTCAGATGAGACCGGTTACGCCGAATCCGAATGGCACGATCAAGCTGATCGTTACGAACACGACCTGTCCATCTCAGAAACATCACACCTGGCCTCACAACTTGGAAATCCCACCCACGACCCGCACGGTGATCCAATTCCGGCAGCGGATGGAAGCATGGTTCTGCATGGGGGCGCTTCCCTACCAGGTATGCCTCTGGATACAGCTCTCAGGATTGTGCATATGGAAGATGAGCCCGAGGCTGTATACGCCCAGCTTGTCGCTGAAGGACTTCACCCGGGAATGGATATTCGAATCATTGAAAAAACCCCCCAAAGAATCCAGTTCTGGGCAAATGGAGACCAACACCTTCTGGCACCTCTGGTTGCCGCTAGCATTTCAGTGGTTGAAGTTCCGCGGGAAAAACCTGCGGACAAACCTGTGGGTCAACCGCTTGGTATCCTGGAACCCGGCCAAAAGGGGGAAGTTCTCGAGATTTCGCCTCGGATTCGGGGGGCGGAGCGCCGACGTATGCTCGATCTTGGAATACTACCAGGTACTGTCATCGAAGCGGAAATGAACAGCCCCAGTGGCGACCCTACTGCATACCGCATCAGAGGAGCTCTGATAGCCCTTAGAGATGACCAGGCAAATCTAATCCGAATTAAACATATACCGGAGACTATATGAACACCTCATCTCAAAATCCAAACACTAAAAAATTAAAATTCGAAACAAAGGGACTAACAGCGGATTGTGCAAGCTGCCCTGTTCATAACGCCGCGAATCTGAAAAAATTAGGTGTGGATATGGGGGATTGGGATTTTGTCATTGCCCTGGCGGGCAACCCCAATGTTGGTAAAAGCACTGTATTTAACGCCCTGACAGGTCTGCGCCAGCATACCGGAAACTGGCCTGGAAAGACTGTATCACGGGCGGAAGGTGGTTTTGAATACGGCAGTTATAAATTTAAACTTGTCGACCTTCCGGGCACATATTCGCTTCTGGCAACCAGCATCGATGAGGAAATCGCCAGAGATTTCATCCTTTTCGGGCAGCCTGATGTGACGGTCGTTATAGTGGATGCAATCCAACTCGAGCGAAATCTAAATCTCGCCCTGCAGGTTATGCAGATTACAGACCGGGTTGTTATTTGTTTAAACTTGATGGATGAAGCAAAACGCCATGGAATAGAAATTGACCAGCGCCGACTTGCTCGTGACCTTGGCGTGCCGGTAATTCCTACCTCAGCACGGTACAAAGAAGGGCTGGGCGACCTAGTAAAAGCAATTAATGATGTCGCAACCGGGGAATTTGTGACCAAACCCCACCGGATTTCTAGCGAACCGGCGGAATTAAGAAAACCAATCGATTTGCTGGCAGAAAAAATCGCCAAGGTATACCCCGGTCTTCCTAACACACGCTGGGTTGCCCAGCGGCTGCTGGACGGCGATGAGCGTATCATGGATGCGCTCTATAAAGGAGAGCTTGGAAACCTGGAGAGAGCCCCAGCAGTGGCGGAAAGTCAACAGATTGAAATTGAATTGGAGCCAGTATCATGAATGAATCCGCTCAGATAACGGTTGATGATATTTTATCGACTGCGCAGGATTTGCGCTGGAAAATAGGCGGCGAATTCCATGAAAAAATCATGGAAACAACGTTTACAGAAGCGGCTAAAATCGCCGACCGGGCTGTCACCCGTCCCGGGGAAAAACCGCGCTTTGATCTGGATAGGACTATCGACAGGATTGTTACCAGCAGAATCTGGGGTTTTCCGCTTATGCTTCTGTTATTTGCACTGGTATTCTGGATTACGATCATAGGAGCGAATATCCCTTCCCAGATGATCGCAGAAGTTTTGATGGGCAGGGTATATCCCAAACTGCTTGAATTTGCACACATAATAAACCTTCCCTGGTGGTTGAGCGGACTGTTAATCGATGGGATATATCTTGCGACAGCCTGGGTGGTAAGCGTAATGCTGCCGCCAATGGCGATATTTTTCCCGTTATTTACATTATTAGAGGACTTCGGATACCTGCCCAGGGTCGCGTTTAACCTCGATAAGGTCTTTAAGAAAAGCGGCGCGCATGGCAAGCAGTCTCTTACTATGATGATGGGATTTGGGTGTAATGCCGCCGGGATGATATCAACCCGTATTATCGATAGTCCACGCGAGCGGTTAATCGCAATGATCACCAATAATTTTGCCCTTTGCAATGGTCGCTGGCCAACTCAAATCCTGGTCGCAACTCTCTTTATCGGTGCGCTTGTACCATCCTACCTGGCTGGTTTTATATCCGCGGCTGCCGTTTTGACAATTGCTTTGCTGGGCATTATTCTCTCATTCGTCGTGTCCTGGGCTCTCTCACGTACTGTTTTGAAGGGTGAGGTTTCAACCTTCAGTCTAGAGCTGCCTCCCTATCGCCCTCCTAGAATCATCCAAACGATTTACACTTCGGTTATAGACCGCACCCTTTTTGTTCTCTGGCGCGCAGTCGTATTCGCCGCACCTGCAGGAGCTTTAATCTGGCTTGTCGCGAACATCACCATAAACAGCACCAGCCTGGCGGAATACATAATTAACTTTCTTAATCCGGTCGGGATATTGATTGGATTAAATGGTGTGATACTGCTGGCATACATCATAGCCATTCCAGCAAATGAGATTGTTATTCCAACTGTGTTGATGCTGACAGTGTTGGTTCTTGGAGCTGATGTTGGACCCGGATCAGGTGTTATGTTTGAAGCAAACGAAAATGTCACCAGGTCGATACTTGTTGCTGGCGGTTGGACATTGCTGACGGCTGTTAACCTGATGCTGTTCAGCCTGATACACAACCCATGCAGTACAACTCTTTATACGATGTATAAAGAATCCGGCAGTAAAAAATGGACAGCTGTAGCAGCCCTGCTGCCGCTCGTTATGGGATTTATTGTTACATTTTTTGTTGCTCAAATCTGGCGGGTCATTGAAATAATCGTCAATATATAAAATCCGCAAAGCCATAAGATAGATATTACAAGCAGGATGTATGAAATGGAAAATCTATATGAATGAGCAAGCGACAATTCATGGCATCACCCACTCAGTTGAAGATTATTTGAAGACAATATACCAGATCACAACCATTTACGATCGCGCCAGCACAAAAAAAATCGCTCAGATGCTGAAGGTCTCCCCAGCATCTGTAACAGGGATGATGAAAAAGCTGGATGAAATCAATCCCCCATTGATCGAATACCAGAAGCATCGCGGGGTGGTATTGACACCGGAAGGCAATAGAATCGCGCTTGAAATCATCCGCAATCACCGTTTGCTGGAGGTGTTCCTGCATCAAGTTCTGGATTACGATTGGGATGAAGTGCATGAGGAAGCGGATCAGTTGGAGCATGTGATATCCGAAGAGTTCGAACAACGCATAGAGAAAGCTCTTGGCTATCCATCCTATGATCCCCACGGTGATCCGATCCCAAATAAAGATCTTGAAATGCCAGTTAAACTGCTCACATGTTTATCTGACCTGCGTCCCGGACAGAGTGGTATTGTTATGCAGGTTCGAGATGAAGATCCTGAGTTGCTAAGATATTTGCAGGGTTTAGGTATAATTCCAGGAGTGAGAATAGATATCATCGATTATTCCAAACTGGATGACAACCTGACTGTTAAAGTCCCAGGTAGAAAGGCAAATATTATACTTGGGCGGCGGATTACCCAAGAAATTTTTATCGAGCTGAACTCCTGAACAATATGTCAAGAATTCAATTTGTAAAGAAAAGAAGCGGTGCAGTTGTACCTTTTAACCAGGAACGGATCACTAACGCAATTTACCGGGCAGCAGTGGCTGTAGGTGGGCGTGACCGGGAAACCGCAGAAAACCTGAGTCAGCAGGTTGTAGAAATGCTGGAAACCCGTATCCCTGGAGATCATGTTCCTACGGTGGAGGAAATCCAGGATTTTGTGGAAAAAGTCCTGATCGAAAACGGACATGCAAAAGTCGCCAAAGCTTATGTCCTTTACCGGGAGGAGAGAGCCAGAAGGCGTCAGGAAAGGGCTGCCCAGGCGTTAAGCCCTTCGCCTAATATACCCTGGCCTAAACTCTGGCAGGTATTGGATTGGTCAGCTGCGCATGGAGTCGACACCATCGAGGGTTACAACCATCGGGTTCAGAAAGGCGAAATCGATCTGATTGTAGCTGAAGCAGAAGAGGCATACAACATCGATGTGGAGAATGCGGTTGAATCCCTGCTCCAGTGCTGTGACAGGCTAAAAATCGTTATCATCACGGGTCCTTCATCATCCGGAAAAACCACCACGACCATAAAAATTTCCCAACGCCTCCAGCATGCTGGCTTAAAACTGGTCACATTGAACGTAGACAATTATTTTTACGACTTGGAAATGCATCCAAAAGACGAATTTGGGGATTATGATTTCGAAACGCCGCAAGCCCTGGACATCGCTCTAATTAATAAACATCTTGAAATGCTGGTAAAAGGCAAGGAAGTGAAAATTCCCTATTACGACTTTAAAACCGGTAAACGCCACAATGAGCAAACGCCTCTCAAAATAAAACCGGATGAGATAATCCTGATAGACAGCCTGCATGGACTATATGAAGCCATGACTGTAAGTGTACCGGATGAAAATAAATTCAAGGTTTACCTTGAGCCACTGCTCCAGATGAAATCATCCCAAGGAAAATATGTGCGCTGGACTGATATCCGTTTAATGCGCAGGATGCTACGCGATGCAGCATACCGGGCGTATGACCCTACCAGAACGTTGCTTCACTGGCATTATGTTCGTTCTAGCGAAATGAGGCATATCATACCCAACATCAACCAGGCAAATTACATAATCAATAGCGGTATGCCTTACGAACTTTCGATTTATAAACCTAAACTATTTGGAAATTTTAAGACCTGGTTAGTAGAATACGAAAACGACCCGCTTCGAACGGATGCTTTTACCCGCTCGAAACGGATTTACCAGGTTCTGGAAGAAATCGTCCCCCTGGAAAGTGATTCAATCGTTCCTCCTGATTCTGTGATCCGCGAGTTTATCGGCGGTTCCATCTATGAATACTAAACCCGGTAATAATATTTTATTTCGGGAAATACAGTATTTTCGCCAGCGTTGGGTCTTATTATTGTTGATGGCTGCCGCGGGTTTTTCCTGGTATAACTTTCTGACATCAATCCTATTAAAAAACTCGCTTATAAACGATCCTATTCCAGTTTGGGTCTCAGTCTTACTCTGGTTGCTATTTGGATTGTTAATTCCATATCTTTTATACACTGCCAATCTGGCGACCGTTGTGTATCCGGAGGGACTACAAATCAATTTTCGCCCTTTTTCCAATCAATTTTTTAAATTTTCAGATATAAAATCAGTAAGCACTATCGAAGAGATCCACCCGGAGAACCGCAGCTTTCTAGATATCCATACCGGGCGCGGTATGCCCCAGATTTTTAATATTAATGGAAAAGATTTTATCGAAATTAGCCTAAAAAACGGAGATAAAATGCTGCTCGGATCCCAGGATACAAATGGACTTGTAAAAGCTATTAACCGCCAACTAAAAATGTAAATAAAGCCAAAGGTCACTTACTCTTCAGCCAACTGGAGCTATCTATGCGTAAAACAAATCTGATTATTCCAGCTATGATTTCCCTAATCAATATCACTCTTATCATATTTATAGTATATTCAAAACCCGCACATGGTTCTGAAGCGAGTAATGATGTCTCTGAAGGTGGACGCCAGGGTACGCCTGTTTACATTGTTATCCAGTTCAGCCCTGAAGAATACCGAGTTGAGGAGGTTCAATTGGAGGAACCTGCTAGTGGATTCGAGGTGCTCAAGCAAACCGGGTTAGAAATTTCCGCCAACGATTTCGGAGATGGCTTCTTTGCAGTATGCGCGATTGAGGGGGTTGGTTGCCCTTCGAATGACTGTTTCTGTGATGAGGATACCTTTTGGAACTACCAATACTGGGATGGAACGGAATGGTTGGACTACCAGGTCGGGGCAACCGAAACCCGGATCGAAGCCGGTGCGGTTGAAGGATGGCGCTGGGGCGAATTCGCGTCTTACAGCCTGCCGCCCGCGGATGAAATACTGCCTAACGAATAAGCCCTTCTTCTGCGGAGAGTATCCAGTATTTATTGACAGATAGCAAGCTTGGTGATAAATTAGAGAAAATTATCACAAGCAGGTTAAGGTGCGCCAGTCGCCCGGACGCGTGGCGCATAATGGGGAAAACCAGTAACCATTGATTGATCAATGTTAGTCTGGTGCTGTCCCGCAGCGGTAACACAATCCATGTGAAGCCCGAATTCCCGCCTGAGCCTAGCTCGTAATCTCTCTCGAGGTAAGGGAGGCCGGGCATGTGGAAGCCAACTCCACAACCCCAAATTCAGCATTTTAGCCTCCCGCCCAAAAAAGGGCGGGATTTATTTTTCATACAAGCCTCCCTGATTACCAACCTATCCTCTCTAATCACATCAAGGAGGTGAAAAAATGAAATTTAAGTACTTTGCTTTTTCCAGTATCCTAGGAATTTTTTCTGCAACGCTCTTATTAGGAACTATAAAAACCCAGGCAAAATTAACCTATCTTGAAAGTCCTGTTGAAACTGCGGTGGATGAAGCATTGGATTGGCTGCTCACCCAGCAGATAACCGAAACGGGTGGTTATGGCAGTGGTTCCTCCACAGTAGAAACAACTTTATCCATAGGGTCATCAAATTTAGCTGCATCCAGTTGGAAATTTGACCCAAATGGTCGTTCGCTTATGGATTACTGGCTGGTTAACGGCGACAATTACGCTAACCTTACGGCTGGTGAATCCGGCAAGTTAGCAATGGGATTGGTCGCTGCTGATGGTTGCTGGCCTTATGCTGCATTCAAACCCAGCGATTTTTACAGCCCTACCTCAGGGATTTATGATGTTGACAGCATTAATCAAGCTTTTGCGATTCTTGGAGAAGCAGCGTTGAGTAACACAATTCCTAGCGCGGCGATAACCCATTTAAGAGGTAAGATGCAGTCGGATGGTGGCTGGGAATTTAGCGATGGCTTTGGCTCCGATACAAACACTACTGCTGTTGCAATCCAGGCGCTGCTTGCATCGGGTGAAACTTCGGTGACAACAGAAGTCATCAGTGGTCTTAATTACCTCAAATCTGCGCAAAACACGGATGGTGGTTTTACCTATGACCCAATATCCATTTATGGTACCGATAGCGACACAAATTCTACAGCATATGCAGTACAGGCAATTCTTGCGGCAGGGGAAGACCCAACTGTAGGCAGATGGGTGATAAATAGCACAAACCCGATAAGCTATTTGTTAGGTATGCAGCTTTCTGACGGTAGTTTTGAATGGCAGCCTGACGCTCAATTCGGGCTGCTCAGCGCAACTCAACAGGCAATCACTGCACTCAATGGCAAATTCTTTCCATTACAAAAAGATGATCTTGCATTATGCCCAATAAGGTACTTGCCTGTTATCGTACAGTAACGGAGACGTTTATATAAATGCTTATACAAAAAATTTACTATATATGGATTTCCTTGATTTGAAATGAGCAAAAATACAATAATAATTACGATTTTTACTTTACTATTAGGTTTGCTACATATTTCAATTTCAGAAGCTCAAACACTTAATAGAGCAGGATTAATTGTCAGGTTTAGTGATGGAGAGATACGAACATTTTGCATTTCTTTTGAGGAGGATACAATCTCAGGTTACGATTTATTAAAAAAATCAAATCTGAATATTGGAGTAAATTTCTCTGGTGAAGGATTGGCTGTATGTAATATCGAAGGTACTGGTTGCCCCCCAGACGACAGCTGTTTGTTGTGCCAGAGACCAAATTACTGGTCATACTGGCATTTCAATAGTACAGAATGGGAATATTCACTACTAGGTACAGGATATTACGAGATAAAGAATGGTGATGTTGATGGATGGGTTTGGGGAAACGGTCAATCTCCCCCACCTATCATCAGTTACGAAGAAATATGCGAATCCAGCGCAATTCCAACAACGAATTGGCAGCCTGATAATAATAAACCAACCAAAACCCGCAAACCAACTTTTGTCCCTCCGACACAAAAACCCCCCTCCCCGACAAACACATTATTGCACTCTATAACAGGGACCCCTACACCCACCCAACTGCACCTGCCAACCAGTACATCCGCACCAGGTATTCCAGCAACAATTACTCCAGCTACATACGTAATTACGGAAACTTCTCCACCAACAGTTATAGAAAAAGTTGAAATTATCCCCACCATCACCGCAACAATTAAGAAAAAAGCGTCCAACCTGGTAAATGAAATTCCTACCATCGAATATTCCGGACCTCCCAAAAAGGCTGCAGGGGTTACTGTAAATATCCAGGATCAAGCTCCATCTGAATCGACCGATAGTTCTCAAAATGATGAATCTATTTCATCTATAATCCTGGATTTTCTACAATCAATTCAGGAAATGCTGTCAAGCCTATTTTCGTAGCGCTGCTATAATCCTTTAAATGTACCAGAAACGTGCGAAAACTGACATTCTAAGTGTATTCATCTACACGCTGACAACTCTGGTTGGCCTGTTTGCTTTCCTTTATCCTCTTATCTTTCCTGCTCTTACAAATACGGTAATTAATATCCAGCCCAGGGCAGCTGACATGCCGTTGATGATGACGCTGCTGCTGGGCATCTGTTTTATCATCCTGCTCTACGAAGTGCAGGGACAGGTGGTGGATGCAAAACTCATAGCCCTACTGGGTTTACTGGTATCCATAAACGCCGCTCTGCGTTTTTTAGAAGTTGCAATCCCGGGTCCTGGAGGGTTCAGCCCAATATTCTTCCTAATCGTGTTGACAGGTTATGTCTTTGGAGGCCGTTTTGGTTTTCTGATGGGTTCGATGACACTTCTCATTTCAGCGCTTATAACGGGAGGGGTCGGGCCGTGGCTCCCCGGTCAGATGTTCGCGGCTGGATGGGTTGGTATGAGTGCTCCAATCTGCAGACCTGTTTTAAGGTTAGTGGGGGGGAAAAGTAATTTCAGAGAGGTTTTACTACTTGCACTTTTCAGTGGGATCTGGGGATTTCTATACGGTGTATTCTTAAACCTGTGGTCCTGGCCTTACATCACCGGTCCAGCAAACCAATTCTGGGAATCAGGAATAACCTGGCTTGAAACGATAAAACGTTATTCCGTCTACTATATGATCACTTCTGCAGCATGGGATCTCGCAAGATCGGTTGGGAATTTCGTGTTCATTCTGCTTTTTGGGGAGCCAGTCCTTCGTGCATTAAGACGTTTCAAGAAAAAATTTTCCTATACGTACGACATCCCACAGTCGGATTTAGCGGATAAAACCAGTCAGGATAAACAGGAATGATTAACACATGGGCATGGATTATCTGGCTGGGTGCAGTTCTAGTTGGTTTATGGAGCACCCGCAATCCTGTATACCTAGGAATAATTTTTATTGGTCTCATTCTTGTATGGAGACTGTTAACAACTGCGATTGAGAAAGTAGATCCTGCTGAACGGCCGCGCTTTCCATTCTCACCTCTGAGAATATCTCTAATCATCATAATTTTTTCCGCTGTATTCAATGGGCTCATATCACAATTTGGTGAGACGGTGATATTCACTCTCCCGGCCTGGATTCCATATTTGGGTGGACCGTTCACATTGGAGGGATTGGTTTTTGGAGCTTTGAACGGACTGGTCTTGAGCGGGATTCTGATCGCGTTTATCGTGATAAATCTGGCTCTGCCGGTGCATTCCCTTGTTCGGTTGATTCCGCGTGCTTTCTACCCTGTTGCTGTGGTTACATCTATCGCGATAACATTTATGCCTAACACAATCCAGCAATTTGAACTGATCCGAGAAGCACAGGCAATCCGCGGCCACCGGGTACGAGGAATACGGGATTGGATTCCATTAATTATGCCTTTGCTTATTGGTGGATTGGAAAAGGCAATGGGACTGGCTGAAGCGATGACAGCACGTGGGTTCGCAGGGCAAGAATCTTCCGAATCAAATAGAAATCTGAGAATTTGCCAGGTTGTTGGGCTTGTGTTAATCTTCTCCGGCTGGCTCTTACAGTCCTTTTCAACCAGAGATACTCTCGGGATTGCTATTCTTATGCTCGGATTAGGTTTGGTGCTGTTCTCCCTCTGGAAAATTGGAAGGCGTGCCAGCAGAAGTGTTTATAAACGTGAAAAATGGACAGGGTATGATTTTCTCGTAATTGTTTTCTCTTTGATAGTTACAGTGATTTACTGGCTGCCTTTGGTGAATATCGACAGAAGTACACTCTTTTACAATCCATATCCTTTTCTGACCAGCCCAGCGATAAATCCTTCAATATTATTCGCCACCTTCGGGCTGATCGCTCCCGGAATATTTTATGGATTTCAAGGAATTCCAAATAAAATCTTCAAAAAACCAGCAAGTGAAAATGATCATTTTTAAACAGGTATCTTACACTTACCCGGGGTCAAAAAAAACTGCCCTGAAGAATATAAATATGGAAATCCAGACAGGGTCGTTCAATCTGGTAATAGGGGCATCCGGTTCGGGTAAGTCAACTTTGCTTCGCTGCATAAATGGACTTATTCCCCATTTCAGCGGAGGCTTACTGTCTGGCGATATTCGTGTTCTTGATTTAAACCCCGTCCATGCTACACCAAAAATTATGAGCCAGCATGTCGGTTTTATCTTCCAGGACCCTGAATACCAGTTTATTGTAGACAGGGTTGAGGATGAATTGGCATTCACCCTTGAAAACCTGGCAATCCAGCCAGAAGAGATGCACCAAAGAGTTGAATATATTCTTGAATTGCTGTCATTACGATCACTGCGAAAACGTAGAATTGATTCATTATCCGGTGGAGAACGCCAGCGGGTTGCGATCGGTACCGCACTGACACTGCAACCGGAAATCCTTGTGCTGGATGAACCGACCTCCCAATTAGACCCGGATTCCGCCTGGGAGGTGCTTGATGCAGTTAAAAAACTGAACAAAAGCAGTGGTTTGACCATATTGATCGCAGAACACCGGATCGAAAGACTGCTTCAATTTACAGATAATCTTATTTACATTAACAATAATGGAGACGGATTGATCAGCGGTAACCCACGGCAAGTATTCTCCCAGATTGAACTGGTCCCACCTGTGACGGCTCTAGGAAAAGCACTGCACGTCAAACCTCTGCCGATTACCATGGAAGAAGCAAGAAAATCTCTTAAAAATGTGCAATCAGCACAATCTGCAAGATACCAACCACCCCAGATTGAAAAATCCCCCAGAGAGAGCTTCATAAAGATTTCAGATCTCGAAGTCTCTCTTGGCAAAACCAGAGTATTGGAACATTTAAACTTGAATTTACAAACGGGTGAGATACTGGTATTGATGGGACTGAATGGCTCCGGAAAGACAACCCTGATCAGGACCATTGTTGGATTAGTCTCACAGCAAAAAGGCAAAATATTCATCCAGGGAAAGGATGCCAGCGGAATGAAGGTAGCTGAAATATGCCGCCAGGTTGGATACCTCCCCCAGGACCCGAATACGCTTCTGTTCGCGGACACAGTTGAAGAAGAATTAATGGTCACCCTGCGCAACCAAGAAGAAACTGGCATTTTTGACGATCTGGAAGGATTCCAGCTGGAAATCCAGAAGGCGCTCACCCGACTTGGATTGGAGAATTTCTCCCAGCAGTATCCGCGTGATTTAAGTGTCGGTCAGCGCCAGCGCACTGCTCTTGGTGCAGTCACAATCACCAACCCAAAGATTGTTCTGCTGGATGAACCTACCCGGGGACTCGATTATAGCGCGAAAGAATCGCTTGGAATTCTTCTTAAGGAATGGAGGGATGCGGGAACAGCTGTGCTTATGGTTACCCATGATGTGGAACTCGCTGCTCGGATCGCGGACCGGGTCGCGATCCTGGAGGATGGACAAATCACGGCATGCGGTGACCCTGCACAGGTTATGCGCAGAACAAAAACATTTACTCCCCAGATAGCACGGTTGTTCCCCGATACGGATTGGTTAACACCTGCTGATGTGACCGCCGGATCAGAAAGTTCAGGACTAGGCGCGTAGATTAAGGTGACCGCACCTCAGCAAGAATCGACAACTCTCCAAATTTTTCAAACACCAGGGTGAATTCTACTTTATCGCCTGCTTCGATCGTATTCTTAAGTCCGTTAAACATAATGTGAAAACCCCCCGGTTTGAGTTTCAACTGGTCGTGTGCAGACACTTCAATAAAATCAACCTGGCGCATCTTCATTACATCACCCACCATGTCACTGACATGCATTTCCCCCGCTTGGGATATACCGCTTTCTACTCTCAGCAGTGTATCAGGCTGATCACCTTAATTTTCAACCAGCATATACCCGGCTGTGTTTAATGACATAAATCCGGCTTCCTCCTGAATTTCCTCATACATTCCGGATTCAGGAGCCATATCCGTCATGCTTGCTGCCCTAATCCAAACATCGGAGACATTGATATTTCGTCCAATTGTATCGGATGAACAAGCGCCGTTCTTTAATGCTGCAAAAAAGAACCGTGATTGTGAGCAATAACCGCGTACAGTCTCCATTGATCCAAACAATTATTTATATTTTATCGATTTTGATTAGGAATTTTTTACTAAAAAATTTAAATTATCCATTAAAACTGCGCCGACTACATTTTTACAAGATCCAACTCTGATACCAGATATCCTCTGGCACACCTGCGCAAGCGTTATTTTGAAAGTGTTAGTTCCTATTTCTGCTGGTTATTAAGACTGGAATATTTAACCATTCTGGTACTTGGGTACTGATCTAAAAAACGATCATTAATACAACCAATATAAGTGGGTGGTA
This sequence comes from Anaerolineales bacterium, assembly GCA_046259385.1. Classification (GTDB taxonomy): domain Bacteria; phylum Chloroflexota; class Anaerolineae; order Anaerolineales; family UBA4823; genus CAVWDI01. The sequence continues at coordinate 13,023 of JBJYWI010000069.1, read as the reverse complement.
GAATCAATATTGCAGAAAATAAAAATTAATCGCTGAATCTGTTCATAAAAAAACAATTGGTCCCAGAATTCAGGAGCAAAAAATGCCAGAAGCTGTGATAATCGATGCTGTCCGTACTCCAATTGGATCGCTGGGAGGAGCGCTTGCGCCTGTCCGCCCGGATGACCTGGCTGCAATCGTACTAAAAGCCATAGTTGAAAGGACAGGGGTTGATCCAGCTGAAGTAGAGGAAGTTTATATGGGCTGTGCTAACCAGGCTGGAGAAGACAACCGCAATGTTGCCCGGATGGCTTTGCTGCTTGCTGGTTACCCTGTAGATACTCCCGGAGTGACTTTTAACAGGCTTTGCGCTTCAGGATTGAATGCCGTCAATATGGCTGCCCGGTCAATCCTGGCTGGTGAAGGGGATGTCTATATCGCAGGAGGAGTAGAGAATATGAGCCGGGCACCTTATTCCGTTCCGAAATCTGAAAGACCATACCCTTGGGGAAATCTGACCATGTGGGATACAACGCTTGGATGGAGATACCCGAACCCCAGGATGGTCGAAACCTATGGCACTGATCCTTTAGGTGAAACTGCTGAGAATATCCAGGATACAACACATATAACACGTGAGGAACAGGACAAATTCGCATTATTAAGCCACCAGCGTGCAATCTCAGCAATTGATTCTGGTAAATTTGCAGAAGAAATTATCACGGTTGCTGTTCCACAAAGGAAAGGAGATCCCATTATCGTGGATACCGATGAAAGACCGCGCCGGGACACAACAATGGAAGCTCTTTCCAGACTCCGGCCGGCTTTTCGCAAGAACGGCACTGTTACTGCGGGCAATTCGTCAGGTTTAAATGACGGCGCGGCTGCTCTCCTGATCACCAGCGCGAAAAAAGCGCAGGAACTGGAACTCAAACCTATGGCGCGTTTCATATCCAGCGCAGCAGCTGGGGTGCCGCCGCGCACAATGGGTTTTGGACCGATTCCCGCTACCCGCAAGGCGCTTGACAGGGCTGGATTAACTGTTCAGGATATTGGTTTGATCGAACTTAATGAGGCTTTCGCAGTACAAGCATTAGCGGTAATGCGTGAACTTGGTTTTCGCCATGAGATCACGAATGTCAACGGTGGAGCAGTCGCCCTCGGCCATCCTTTGGGGTGTTCGGGCGCCAGGATTCTGACCACCCTGCTGCATGAAATGCGCCGTCGCGCGCCGCAGGAAGATCGTCCTTATTTCGGTCTGGCGACCCTGTGTGTCGGAGTTGGTCAGGGGGAAACTACGATTATCGAATGGCTTGAAGAATAGATGTAAATTTGGATTTTACCTCGGATTCTCTACCCACCAGGAGAAAATTAAAAGTGGATATAACACAAATTGAAAAGGTAGACACCGGCGAATCTTCAGCTTTGCTCTTCAAACAATTCAACAAGTTTATGCTGCTCTTATGGCGGCTTGGATTAGGCGCATGGATCAATGTCTGGCCGCAGGGATTTGGCCGGATTATGGTTATTACCCATACTGGCAGAAAATCCCGCGCCAGAAGGCAAACTCCAGTAAACTATACCATTATTAACGGTGAGGTTTACTGTACCGCTTCCAGAGGTGTTCATTCTGACTGGTATCAGAACATTGCGACGAACCCGCATGTAGAGATCTGGCTACCGGACAGCTGGTGGGCTGGCACAGCGGAGGACGTCACCGATCAGGAAGGCAGCCTGGAAAAGATGCGGATGGTGGTTATGGCCTGCGGATTCGTGGGCAGATTGTTTGGTTTGGATGCTTGTAGCATGTCAGATGAAGATTTTAGAAACGCCACAAAGGATTTCCGGTTAATCCACATCAGCCGAAAACAGGCTCGAACTGGACGGAATGGTCCTGGAGACCTGGCTTGGTTGTGGCCGCTTGCAACTTTGATGCTTGTTTTTTGGATGTTCTCACGCCGGGATGATTGAGCATTCCATTGTATCCAGAAGTTAAAAGGCAGAATTACATGCCGGAATTCATTCCCGCCTATGTAAAACTTGCCGAGAAAAATGAACTGCAGAAGAGAGTAAAGATAGCTTATCAACGCCTCTCTGACTGTAATATTTGTGCCTGGTCATGCAATATCAACAGAATCGAAGGTGAGCTTGGGATTTGTAAGACCGGGGAATTTGCACGAGTGAGCAGTTACGGGCCTCATATGGGAGAAGAGGACCCTTTGCGCGGTCGTTACGGGTCCGGGACAATATTCTTTTCGCGCTGCAACCTGAGATGCCAGTTCTGCCAAAACCACGACATCAGCCAAATAGACGCAGGAAGGTTAGTTAAACCTGAGGATATTGCAGCTATGATGCTCGAACTACAGAGCCGAGGATGCCATAATATCAATTTTGTCTCTCCAAGCCATGTCGTACCCCAGATACTGGCAGGGGTGCAGGCCGCTGCTAGGACGGGCTTGCAGATTCCACTGGTTTACAACACGGGCGGCTATGATGCCCTTGAAACACTCGAACTACTGGATGGAGTTATTGATATCTATATGCCCGATATGAAATACTCCGGACCGAAAATTGCCCGGCGTTATTCAAAAATTCCGAACTACCCAAAAGTGAATCAGACCGCTGTCAAAGAAATGCACCGCCAGGTTGGAGATCTTAAACTAGACCGTTACGGGATCGCCCAGCGCGGATTACTCGTGAGACACCTCATTCTTCCAGGGGGAGTAGCAGGAACGGAAAAAATTGTCAGGTTTCTGGCAGAAGAGATTTCCCAAAACACCTACCTAAACCTTATGGATCAGTACCGTCCCGCATACAACGCCCGCCAATACCCGGTGTTATCCCGGCCTATAAAAATGAAAGAGTATCAGGAAGCAGTTCAGATGGCGATTGATGCTGGTCTGAAAAGGCTTGATGAACGTAAGCCTATTTACACAATAATTTAATCGAGTGAACAAGCTTCATGAATCTAGAACAAAAATCACAAAAGCTCAACAAATTAATATCTGACATGAGAAG
>JBJYWI010000069.1:0-10016 GCA_046259385.1 Anaerolineales bacterium | reverse complement strand
GTTGCGGTCGCATTTTCAGGGGGTGTAGATAGCACACTGGTCTTGAAAGTCGCCCATGATGTTCTGGGTGAGGAGGCGATTGCTCTCACCGCGGTTTCGCCCAGTCTGCCAAAAAAAGATCTTCTAGAAACCCGGGAAATCGCCAGCAGGATTAATGTGAGGCACAAATTGATTAAATCCACTGAATTCGAGAATCCCAATTATCTCAAAAACTCACCTCAAAGATGCTACTTCTGTAAATCCGATGTATACAGTCGTTTCGAACGATTTGCAGCCAAAGCCTGCATTAATGTGGTTCTCGATGGAACAAATTATGACGACCGGGGAGATTTTCGCCCCGGAAGAAAAGCAGCTTCAAAGCATAATATACGAAGCCCATTGCTGGAAACAGAATTGACAAAATCCGAAATAAGGGAATTAGCCAGGAGATTAAACCTTCCCAATTGGGATAAACCCTCTGCTGCATGCCTTTCTTCCCGGATCCCATATGGCAGCCTGATAACTATTAAGGTGCTTTCCCAGGTGGAAAAAGCTGAACAATTGCTGCACGACCTAGGGATAAAACAATGTCGGGTCCGCCATAATGGTGATACCGCCAGGATTGAAGTGAACCCGCTTGATTTTGAAGTAATTTATGCAAACAGAGAAAAAATAAGGGAATATTTTAGAAATCTGGGATTCAACAATACAGTTCTGGATCTAGCAGGATACCGGTCTGGTAGTTTGAACACCTCGGTAATTGAAGATGTACAACGATAAATTAAGAGAGCAATTAATCGCCTTCCAGAATGGCAAAATCTCTCTGGAAGAAGCGCTTGAGTACCTGAAAGTTCTTCCTTACGAAGATATTGGTTCCGCGGTAATTGATTTCCATCGCTCCCTCCGCACCGGTCTGCCGGAAGTTATTTTCAGTCAGAATAAAAACCCAGATCAAATTATTGGCATTATTCAGTCCTCATTAAAATTTAACAACCGGGTGCTGGCTACCCGGGTTTCGCCTGAAATGGCTGAGGAGATTCTCAAAAAGTTGCCCAAAGCTGAGTATGACTCCCAATCTCGGCTGGTAAAAATCCGCCCGGATGAACCTGAGATTCCAGAAATAACATCCCTGTATGTTCTGGTTATCACCGGAGGCACTTCAGACATTCCGGTCGCCGAGGAGGCAGCCCAGACCCTGGAATTTTTTAATATTCATGTTGAAAGAGCTTATGATGTTGGGGTAGCGGGAGTGCACCGCTTACTGGACAAAATCGAATTATTGCAGAACGCAGGGGCAATTATCTGCATCGCGGGAATGGAAGGCGCTCTGACCAGCGTGGTCGCTGGGCTGGTATCTTGCCCGGTTGTGGGTGTCCCAACAAGTGTAGGTTACGGTGCAAATTTTGGTGGTTTGTCCGCTTTGCTTGCTATGTTAAACTCCTGCGCTCCGGGTGTAGCAGTTGTAAACATCGATAATGGGTTCGGCGCAGCCCAATTTGTTTATTCAATCTTAAACCTGCAGGAAGGCAGAGAAAGCAAGTGAAAATTGCCTACCTGGATTGTTACGCAGGCGCAAGCGGGGATATGCTTTTGGGTGCCTTGCTTGACGCGGGTCTGCCGAAAAAGGAATTAGAAAACTGCCTGGACTATCTCAATATTGAGGGGATAAATATCCAAGCCAATCCTGTACTTAAAGCTAATCTAGGCGCAATAAATGTAACGGTCGGGACCCAGGAAACAACAAAAGAGAGAAATTTCAGCCAGGTCCTTGATATTGTTCAAAACAGTCAGCTCCCTGAGAATATCCGAAAAAAAGCGAGCCGCGTATTTGAGAAAATTGGCCGTACGGAAGCCTCTATTCACCGAACCGAATTGGAGAATGTTCACCTGCACGAGCTTGGCGGGCTGGATACAATCGTGGATGTTTGCGGAGTCATCTGGGGTTTGGAATATTTATCCGTTGAGAGAATCGTTTCTTCACCGCTTCCCTTGGGTAGAGGATCCGGCTCGAGCGAGCACGGCGTCATTCCAATCCCACCGCCTGCAACCCTCGAACTTCTCAAACAGGTCCCGGTTTACGGAAAAGATATCCCGGCCGAACTTGTCACGCCAACTGGTGCAGCATTAATCTCAACCCTAGCTGATTCTTTTGGCCCAATTCCCCTAATGCAGGTTGAGTCAGTCGGATATGGCGCTGGAGACCGGGAACTCCAAATCCCAAACGTTCTCCGCATTATTATCGGAGAAGAACAAAGAAATGACGGTACATTCACGGAATCTTTATGCTTGCTCGAAACCAACATTGATGATCTGAATCCAGAGGTGTATGAATACCTGATCGACTTATTACTAGAAAATGGTGCATTGGATGTTTTCTTGACGCCAATGATTATGAAAAAGAACAGGCCAGGCACACTGCTGAGCGCCTTGTGTGAATGGGGGTTTGAAGAAGACATTTCAAAAATAATTTTCAAAGAAACCAGCACAATCGGTCTTCGAAAAACCACCGTTGAAAGAATTTCACTTCCCCGCTCAATCCTTAAAGTTCAACTTCCTTATGGAGAAGTCCGGGTCAAGAAAATCAGCCTGCCTGGTGGATCATTCCGGTTCTCCCCAGAATATGAAGATTGTTTGCATTTAGCCAGATCTTCAGGCACTCCACTCCTTGAAATAATGCAAGAGGCAATTTTTACAGCCAAAAATAAGGAAACATGAAACCCCCATTTATCAATCAATATCGATTTGGATATATCCAAATCGACGGAAAAGATTACAACAGGGACGTGATTATCATGCCGGACCGTGTGATTAAAAATTGGCGGCGAATTTCAGGCCATAAGTTGGAACTGAATGACCTGAAACTGGTTTTAGAAAACTCGCCAGATATTCTTGTTATTGGCACCGGATCTGTTGGCCGCATGAAAATCCCCGACCGGACAAAAGCGGTTCTCGAAAATGCTGGAATTAAATTCTTCTCACTTCCCAGTAAAGAGGCGTGCAAAAAATATAATCTGCTCAGAGAGAAAGGACGCACCATCGCCGCCCTTCATTTAACCTGTTAAAGCGGATATTCCTCTCGCACTTAGCTGGACATCTTAAACATACTGGTTAGTTTCATAGCCAGGTTCAGGTCACCGGCAAGTTTTATCTTGCCTTCCATAAAATACTGCATGCCGTTGGCTTTTCCCAGCAGAACATCCCCGAAATCTGCAGCGTCCGAAGTCAGTGTCATGGTCGGCGAATCCGCTTCTCCCTCTTCCACGTTACATTTGCCATCATTGATATTGATTATCCAATCCCCCCCCTCTTCACCTGTCAGGTGATATTGAATAACAGCAGTGAGGCCTTCCGCTTTTTCCGGGATAAACGCTTTTTCATGGTTTCTTATCAATTGCTCGATTGTATATTCACGCATTTTTCTCTCCTCACAAAACCAATAACTCTTGATATGATTTCGTTAATTCAGGTTTTCAAAAATACAAGCAGCACCCATCCCACCTCCAATGCACATCGCCACCATTCCGTATTGGACCGCACGCCTTTTCATCTCGAAAATAAGTTCAGTTGTCAGTTTGGCGCCTGTGCACCCGAGTGGATGGCCGAGTGCGATTGCGCCTCCATTTACATTCGTGATTTCCTCGTTTAACCCCAGTTCTTTTATTACAGCCAGGCTTTGAGCCGCAAAGGCTTCATTCAGTTCAATCAAATCGATGTCATCCAATTCCAATCCTGTCAGTCGAAGGACCTTAGGTATTGCTACAATCGGACCAATTCCCATAATTTCAGGCGGTACACCACCAATAGCATATTTTACGAAACGAACCAGGGGATCCAAACCCAATTCATCAGCCTTTGCCCGGGACATGATCACCACCGCAGCTGCCCCATCCGACATCTGCGAGGAGTTACCGGCGGTCACGGTTCCGCCTTCTTTAAATGCCGGTTTCAAACTAGCCAGCGCCTCTAGGCTGGTGTCGCGTCGCGGTCCTTCATCTCTCTTAACTTCAAATTTCTTGGACGTTTTCCCCTCCGGACCTGCTTCAACCAGTTCGACCTGAACCGGAACTAATTCGGGATCAAACCGGCCTGAATCAACTGCCTCAACAGCACGTTGGTGGCTGCGAAGTGAAAATGCATCCTGATCGGCACGGCTGATGCCGTATTTCTCAACCAGATTCTCGGCAGTCAAACCCATATTCGTTAGGATTTGGGGGGCTTCGTCAGCGATGTATTCCATCGGAGAAAACTTAAACCCTGTCATTGGAACCATGCTCATTGACTCCACTCCACCTGCAATCACAATTTCTGCCATTCCAGTCATGATCGCCATTGCGCCGTGGGCAATGCTCTGCACCCCTGAAGAGCAGAATCGATTAACCGTTTCACCTGGAACTGAATCGGGTAATCCAGCACGCAGGGCAACTAAACGGCCGATATTTAAACCCTGCTCTCCTTCAGGAAAAGCGCAGCCTAAAATGACGTCATCAATCTGATCGGGTTCAATTACTTCAATTTGATTTAACAGTTCCTTTACCACCAGCGCCGCCAAGTCATCTGGTCGCACAGTTGCAAGGCTGCCGCGTTTAGCCCTCCCAACCGGCGTCCGCAGTGCTTTGACGATCACAGGATCGAAAATTGAATCATTCATTTTATTTGGGCTCCTTCAAGGTTAATTCCGCAAAACCTTTCCAGTCTGCAGTAAATTCCACATTCTTTGCTGGGTTTTCTCTTCCCCGCACAATGACAGAAAAGCTTCTCGCTCAAGGTCAAGGATGTACTGTTCTTCCACCCAGGCTGGTGCACTTAAATTTCCGCCCGTCATAACAATTGCCAGTTTCTGAGCAATTAATTTCTCGTGGGCGGTGATGTAACCCCCTTTTTGCAGCATCCATGCCCCAACCTTTATTGCAGATAATGCATCTCTACCGGCAGCGTAAATCTTCTCTGGAACTGGCGGTTTGTAGCCGCTGGATGCCATATGCAGCACCTCCTTCTTCGCTTCTGACAACAGCCAAGCACGATTCATTACAATCCGGTCTGCTTTGTTAAGCATACCCATTTCCCGGGCTTCTTCCGCGCTTGTCGACACTTTTCCAAAACCGATTTGCTCGAAAATACGTTGCAGGTAAGGAAGCGGCAGGGCATCTTTCGTGCGCATTGGTGGATTCAAGATTCTGCGAAGCAATTCTTTCGTACCGCCCCCAGCAGGAATTACACCCGGGCTTATCTCCACCTGACCTGTATACAGCTCTGCGGCAGCCACTACCCTTGGAGAACTCATTATGATTTCACCACCTCCGCCCAATGCCATCCCGGCCGGCGCAGCGACGATAGGTTTGCTGAAGTAGCGTATCCGCATCAGGTTATTCTGCATCTTTTTAATCACATCTTCCAGTTGGACCCAATCCTTATTCTGGGCAGCCATAACAACCAGAAATAAATTCGCCCCGGCTGAAAAATGATCAGCCTCATTGCCGATAACCATCCCAATATATTCTTTTTCAAGCACATCCAACCCCTCTTCCATCATGGAAAAAATATCCACATCCAGCGTGTTCATCTTTGTATGAAATTCAAGGCATAGCACGCCATCTGATAAATCGATAAGGCTCGCTCCCATATTCTTAGATACTAATTTCCCTTCAGCTTTATTCTCTTTCAAAAGAACCATCCCTGCGGGTCTGATTAACTTTTCATATTCACCGGTTAATGGATAGAACACTGCGAATTTAACTCCGTTTTTATACTGGTAAAAAGAATTTTTCCCAGAGGAAATCATCTTTTCTACCCAAGGCGCAGGAATAAAACCAAGCTTTTTCATCTCTTGACTGGTCTTCTCCACCCCAAGCATATCCCAGGCCTCAAAAGGTCCAGCTTCTTTATTAAATCCCCAGCGCATTGCGTCATCGATCTGTTTTGGGGTATCAGCAATTCCGGGAATACTCTCTGATGCATAAGCGAGAGACTGGTACAGCAGATGCCTTACCAGTTCCCCTGCCCGGTCTTCAGCGCCTACAAGCGCCCTCAATCGCTCCCCGATGTCTTCAATATCCTTGACCTGCCCTATTGAACCAAAGCGTGGCTTTTCAGGTTTATCGTACTCTAAGGTACTCAGGTTCAACGACCAGAATTCCTTTTTACCGCCCTCCAGCAGAACCTGCTTATAGAAACCCTGTTTAACTTTATTTCCCAACCATCCGTTCTTCACCATTACATCTATCAAATTATTTACTTTTGGTGAGTTTATATACGTCAATGCGCTAGTATCTTCAGAGATGGACTGCTTCAGGTTGCGACCGACATGCTGCCAGACATCAAGCCCAATCAGGTCGAAAAGTCTGAATGTCGCAGTTTTTGGATTTCCAATGGGAGGACCTGTCACCGCGTCCACCTCCGGAACGGTGTATCCATTCTCTAAAATGTATTCCAATGTATATGCTGCGCTGGCAGCGAACAACCGATTTGCTATAAAATTAGGGGTATCTTTTGCCTGAACAACTCCTTTACCTAAACGAAACTCACAAAACCAGGAGATAAATTCCAGGACTTCCGTTGAAGTCTCAGTGAGAGGAATAATTTCGATAAGTCTTAAATAACGGGGTGGGTTGAAAAAGTGGGTTCCTAAAAAATGACGCTTGAAATCTTCTGACAAACCATCCGCAATCGTGCTGATTGGAATTCCGGAAGTGTTAGTAGAAACGATTGTGTCATCAGCGCGGACTTCATCGATCCTTCTCATTAAATTGCGCTTGATATCCAGGTCTTCAATTACCGCTTCAATCACCCAATCAGTATCAGAAATCACAGGAAAATCATCTTCCAGGTTGCCAAACGACACCAGCGCGGATATTTCCTTGCTGAAGAAACTGGCTGGCTTTGATTTAATCGCCTTTTGCAAGCCTTCACGTGCAAACCTGTTTCTCGCTTCTGGATCATCAAGTGTAAGTTTTCGTTCCTTCTCCGCAGCGGTGAGCTGGTTGGGGATAATATCGAGCAGCGTCACCTTAACCCCGGCATTTGCCAGGTGGGCGGCGATTGCAGAACCCATCGTGCCTGCACCGATGACGACTGCTTTATTCACTTGATAATTCATAACCTCTCCTTATAAAACCGAACACGCGTCCAAAATATCATGATTTATGTCAACAGGATTACAACATATCAACAATCGGTGTGCTGACAATTCACTAGCGCAGATCTCTTCCTCTGTAACCCAGAATATGGCGGGCGACAATCAGCCGGTTAATCTGGCCTGTGCCCTCGTAAATATCCGAAATTTTGGCGTCCCGAAACCATTTCTCCAGTAAGAACTCACAGCTGTAGCCTAAAGGACCCATGATTTCAACTGCCCGCTGGGTAATCTTGGTGACAATATCCCCAGCACGGACTTTTGACATTGACGCTTCTTTTGAATTCGGGATGCGGTTGTCTGCCATCCAGACCGCTTTGAGTATCAGCAGCCAGGCTGAACGAAGCATTATTTCCATGTCCATAAATTCACGCTCAATATTGGTCAGTTTCTGGCGCGGCAAACCATAACGAATATTTTGCCCATTTTCCTCCAACTTTTCTCTGAGGAAATCCAGAGCTGCGCGGGCAACTCCCACAGCTGTCGCCGCTACCAAGGGTCTGGTAGCATCGAATGTAGCCATTGCTTTTTTAAAACCGCGTGCGGTTTCCTTTTTTACAATTTCCGTACTTCCAAGCATGTTCTCAAAAGGAACCCTCGCATCCTGGAGCACAATCGAAACTGTATCACTTGCGCGGATACCCATTTTATATTCAAGCTTGGTGACGTTTACACCCGGAGTGCCTGCCTCCACCACAAACCCTCTCATACCAGCTCTACCGGCGGATGGATCAATGGATGCCCAGACTACGATAAAACCTTCGCTGTCAATAAGGGATTTATGCCCGGCAGTGACAAAAATTTTTTCGCCATTGATCACCCACTCATTTGACTCAGGATCCAGTTCTGCAGTCGCCCTGATAGCTGAAGTATCTGAACCGGCTTGAGGTTCTGTCATCGCCATTGCCCCGAATGTCGGTTTTTTACCGCTAAATCTAGCAAGGAATTTTTCTTTCTGCTCCTGAGTCCCAGCCGCTTCCACAGCAGCAGCGCCTAAGCCGCCCCCCGGAGTGCACAAATATAATCCAACATCTCCCCATGACAGCATTTCGAGCATACACGCCAGACGCTGGTACCCGATAGGCGGCCGTTTCTTACCTCCCTCACCATCTTTCTCTGGTTTCTTTTTCGGCGCCAGTGACCCCGCTCCGGTTTGCACCATAGCCATGTGCATGAAGTTTATATAATCCCAGGGTATTTCGTGCTCATTATCATCAAACTCCCTCGAAACCGGGCGCATCATATTCACTGCTACTGTTTCAAGTGCATTGTTCATCATCACTATCGTTTTTGGAGTTTCAAAATCTATCATCCCTATCGCTCCTGAGCTTAATCCACATTTGCCAGAAATTCTTATGACACTACACCAGAGCCAATCCGTTCAAAATCGCAATACCTCTTCCATTGCGCATCCATAACTCAACTGGGTATTCCCGAATATATCCATACCCTCCCAGAATCTGGACTGCCCTATCGGTCACCATCATCGCCATATCTGCCGCCCCAGTTAATGCCAGATAAGCATGTTTGCCTGCATCTTCCTTTAAGTTATCGAGCATCCAGGCTGCTTCCCAGACCAGAAGACGGGTCGCTTCTATTTCCGTCGCCATCTCCGCCAGCATAAAAGCAATCGCCTGCTTTTGGGCGACCTTTACCCCAAAGACCTCCCGTTCCTTGGCATAATCGCGCGAGTACTCGAAAGCAGCCCTGGATAGTCCAATCGCCATCGCCGCTAATGCAACTCGAGACGCATCCAAAACCGGCGCGAATTCATGCCCGTTCTGACCTCCAATGCGCATATCGACAGGCAATCGGACTTGATTTAGACTTATTTCATACAGCGGAAATCCATTTATCCCCAAGAGTTTGACCCGCTTCCTCAGATTCACACCGGGTGTATCCTTCGTTAGGAGAAACCCCTGGGTTAAACCGTTCAAATTTGCATAGACAACCATGCCTTCAGCCTGTTCTGCATATGGAACATAAGTCTTGTTTCCATTCAGTTCGTAAAATCCATCTGCTTCAACAGCTGTTGTTTTGAGGTTACCGGGATCAAAATCAAAACTCGGTTCGATCAATGCGGAAGTATAGGGTTTCCACTCTTCTGCTATTACCTTTGGTATATATCTCTCCTTCTGATCCTCAGTCCCGCCGATGTAAATGGGTAAAACGAATAAATCCGGCGCCAGTACACCCAATGCCCCAGCCAGATCACCCCAGGCAAGTTCTTCGGCTGCTAGAACGCCGGTCAGAAGGGATCGCTCCCCAAATCCACCATAATCTTCAGGGATGGAAGCTTGGAGATAGCCCAGCTCCCAGCCTTTATTGATTACATCCTGTCTGTATTTCCCATCTTCATCTGAGTCATGGGCATTTGAACGCAAATCAACCTCAGAATAACGATGGATCGCTTCGACCAGCATTTTTTGCTCTTCAGTTGGCTCAAATGAATACATGATCAACCTCCGGTCTTACTATTCACTTTTATGAATTTCCCCCCTAATATCTCATCGCAGCAGCAAACCCTGCAACACCATATTTGCCAGATTCTCCCCTATCTCATCTGCAGTTAGTGGACCTTCAGGGCTGTACCATGTGATGGTCCAATTAATCATTCCCAGCAGAGCTCGCGCCGAAAGGGAGGAATCTTCACAATAAAATACTCCCTGATCAATCCCTTCTTTAAGCATATCACGCCAGAGTTCTTCAAATTTATCCCTACGGGGGATATGGTGAACCTTGAATTCAGGGTCCAGTGAACGGTGTTCCATTAATAACACTGCAGCCCTGTCATGGTTAACAATTAAGGTGTTCAAATAACCTTTAATCGCTGTTCGTAATTTTTCTTCAGGTGGAAAATCCAGAAGGGAGATCTCTTTCATCTGGTCTATGAGGATATCCAGCGATT
>JBJYWI010000068.1:0-1509 GCA_046259385.1 Anaerolineales bacterium | reverse complement strand
AGGTGTCCGAGTTAGCACAACGTTTAAAACCCATATTTCGGTCTGCGGGATATAGAGTCAATGAGGATACATTGCTGAAATTAACCCCTCTAGTACAAGAGCGTTTGGTCGTACTCGACGATGCACTGGAAAAAGCTGGATTTTTTTTTGAAGATGAAGTACATCCAGCTCCAGATGAACTGATTGGCAAGAATATGTCACCAGAGGAGTCAGTGAACGCTGCTTATGAAGTATACAGTTTGCTTTCAAAACTCCATTCGATAAATCAAGATGTTGCTGAATCGCCGCTTCGAGAATTAGCAGAAAAGCTCGGGATTAAAGTTGGCCAACTTTTTGGAATCATAAGGGTTGCAGTTACTGGACAGAAAATCTCCCCTCCGCTTTTTGAAAGTATGGAAATAATTGGCAGAGATAAGGTTTTGAACCGGATTCAGAATGCGATCATAATCCTGGAGGAAGTGGAGAAAAGACGAGCAGACTGACAAATTGACCAATTACTTTTGGCATGGTAAGATTTTCGCGGAACACAATAATTGGGGAGTCGTCTAACGGCAGGACAGCGGACTCTGAATCCGTATGTAGAGGTTCGAATCCTCTCTCCCCAGCTAATAATAATTCAATCTATATGATTTATTACTGCTGTATATAGATCCTTCCAATCCCTGGAATAAGTATATTTAGGTAATTGTCAGCTACCCTTTTGTGGCTTGCGCATTGCTTTTTCGATTTTTGCCCAGGGATCACGGAGCGGGACTGTCTGGTTAAAGATGATTTTTTCCGCAGAGGTATCCGTATCCAGACAAAAATAACCCAGCCGTTCAAATTGATAATTTTCATTGAGTTTTGCATTCTTAAGACTTGGCTCGAGAAAGCAGTTATTTAGAACCTCATATGAAATTGGATTCAGGTTGGAAATAAAATCTCCATCACCATCTACTTCATCCGGGTTTGATTTATTAAACAATCGGTCGTACATACGCACTTCTGCTTTGATTGCATGTTTAGCTGAAACCCAATGGAGTGTTGATTTTACTTTTCTTCCATCAGGAGCATCACCACCTTGAGTTGCTGGATCATAAGTGCAGTGTATTTCAGAGATCTCCCCTGTGTTTTCATCTTTGATTACGTTAATGCAGGTAATAAAATATGCGTACCTCAACCTGACCTCTCTTCCAGGCGCCAACCGGAAAAATTTTTTCGGGGGATTTTCCATAAAATCATCACGCTCTATAAATAATTCTTTTGAGAATGGCACCTTCCGTGTTCCCATACTTTCATCCTCAGGATTGTTTACAGCTTCCATATCTTCCGTCAGATTTTCCGGATAATTAACAATGATGACTTTCAATGGTCGAAGAACTGCCATAACCCTGGATGCCCGCATATTCAGATCTTTGCGGATACTGTGTTCAAGAAGTGCAATATCGACAGTGCTATCACTTTTAGCTACACCAATCAAGTTGCAGAAATTCTTTATCGCATAAGGTGAATATCCGCGTCTGCGCATAC
>JBJYWI010000067.1:0-25030 GCA_046259385.1 Anaerolineales bacterium | reverse complement strand
AATTATTTTGCCGAAAAAAGACACAGTGATTGGCAACATTGTTATACCGGTTAACCCACCAGAATCGCTTAAAGCGGATATCAAAGATTGTAAGGTCACATTAAGTTGGTTGGACAAAGCGTTCAATGAAAGTGAGTATCAAATATTCCGCCGTCAGAAGGGATTACCTGCGCCAAAAAAAATCGCAGTGCTTCCTGCCGGTTCCCAGAGTTACGTTGACACCCTCCCGGGAGCAGGAGAATTCGCCTACATGGTTGCCGCTGTAAATACCAAAGGTCCTTCGGATAAGAATGGTTATAGCAGTTATATTTCTGTAGATGTGCCTCAAAGTGAAAATTGTAAGTATCTACCAATATTCAAGCAGGTTCACTTCCAGCCCCTCGAATTCTCTCCGGTGGACAAAAGCTTTTCTGGTGCCTTTATCCAAACCAGTTTAGTGAGCCACATTCCAATTCGTATTCCATCCAGACAGGCAACAAAGTTTAATATTGGAAAATTGGACAAATCCTACGAACGTGTTTTCCCAATGCCATATGAGTTTTATCAATTTCCTGATAGTAAATATCCATTCGAAGTGGTAGGGAATGGGGTTCCTTCAGATCCAAAAAAACCCCCGGTGCCCCTCGGAAATGCTCACAGTGAGCTTTCATTTATGGACATTCTAAAATCCCAAAAAAGCGAATTGAAAATCTTAAATAACAACTTCTCAATGACATACAAGCTCTGGGTCGAGGATTGGTTGTGGACAGGAGAAGGGACTACAGAAAGTTACCCATCTCCAACAAATGTTCGTTTATCGGATCGGGTTCCAACAAGCAGAGAGGTCCTGTGGGATTATGACCAGCGTTATTTAGATGCAATTGATGGTTTTATTGTCTACCGCAGTTTCAGCTGTCCAAGCAATAATTCCCTCATTGATTGGCCGATTACAGTATCGAAAACGACCCAGGATATTTTATATAGTCTAGCATTGGAGCCGCCTGGATGTACCTGTAAAATTCAGGTCAGTGCATTTGGTCCCAATGGAGAGACGGATCCCAGCGATCTTCCCAAGGAGAGATGCCAAACAAACCAATCGGACCACACCCTGGAAGTCACTTTCGATACGCTAACAATTGAAAGCAAAATCTTAAAGCAGGCTGCTGCCGGTGAGATATATCTATTTGCAGATGATTTGCACCGTAAGTCAAATTCCTTATTGCTGGACCCAAAACTCTACCACTTAAACAAAATCCCCTTAGATGGATATACAGACAATAACAGACTAACTGTAAACATCAAAGATTCAAATGTTTTAATACTAAATTTTTCGGTGTCGGGCATCTGCAATGGTATTCAAAAATATGTTTGGAAACCCATCAGTGGATCCTGGGAAAATATAAACCAACAAGTTGAGCTTGCATCTGCCGATAATGGTTGCCATGTATCGGCGTATATCAAATATGCCGGTGAGGGTTCAGCACCACAAGTGGGTAAAGAACCAACTGTTTATCTCGGTAATGGGGACAAGTGTGACCTGAACTGGCAGTGTCAATCCGGTGTTTGTTCGAATAATATTTGTGTCCCAAATGGGGATGGAAAGGCTGGGGACTTCTGTTTCACAAACAACCACTGTTCAAATAAAGTCTGCGAATGCCCGGTTGGGAGGGAAGGGAAGAATTGCCGCGATTGGGAAAACTTCAACATCAATTATGGCGGTAAATGTGCATCAGGTTTGAATAATGGACACTTGTGTGACGATGATGACGAATGTGGATCCGGTAATTGCGCAAACAACTTGAGATGCGCCCCGGAAAACAAAACTGGTAGGCTTGGTGATTTCTGCTTTAACAACAATCAATGCGGAAGCAAAGCCTGCATTTGCGCAAAAGGTAAATCTGGAAGTTACTGCAAAGAATGGGATGATAATTCCAATTATGACACATGGTTCGGATACTGCTACGAATGGCCAGGCAAGGAGAACGGATTTCTTTGTAAAGAAGACGATGAATGTAAATCACAGTACTGTGCAGATGGGGCTGTGTGCGCCCCAAGGGATGGATCTGGATTGACTGGCGACTACTGCCACCATAACAACCATTGTTTCAGCGGGAAATGCGATTGTAACGTGGGGGAGCCTAATTGGTTGGGTTTCTGTAAAACCGCGGATGGTAAATTTGTTGATCAGGGAACCTGCGCGCCATAGAACCCCTTCTGAATAAATGTAAATTGAGTCTTCAAAACGAGATAAATAAAGGCAGGATTTGAAATGAAAGCTGAAGGTCCTTACAATCAAAATACAAAACTTAAATTCATACTAATACTTGCGACACTGCTTATCCTCCCCACTATCGCTACTAGTTGTGAGAGTATTGGTCTTCAACCCTTTTCACAGACGTCGGAACTCTCCCTGCCGCCAGAATCCGGCGAAATAACTGCTCCCAATATTTGGATCGAATTCCCAGTAGATGGAAGCGAATTTCCATTAGAACCGATAACGATTGTAGTCTACGCAACTGGGGTGAATGGTGTTAACCGTATCAATTTGAGCGCAAATGGACAAACCATTCCTGTTGGCCCAATGCAATCGCTAAACACAGCAGGAAACCTAGTACGGATTGATAGCTTATGGATTCCCCCCACAGAAGGTGAGTATATTATTCAGGCAAACTCGGAAAGCGGCGGGTCTTCTTCTGTAAGATTTTGTGTTGGTTCCTGCCAGCCTGAGACAGAAATGCCTGAGCCAACCAAAACCACAACAATCACTCCCACCGCATCGACCACGCCAGGCACCGAGACTCCCACAGTGACAGTCAGCCCGACCACGGATACCTCCCAGGAGCTTTATATCGAATTCTACGTCGATCCGGCTTACATCGATGCAGGCGGCTGTTCGGATGTGATCTGGTATGTGGAAGGCGGACTGGGGACGTATCTGGACGGCTCATTCGTAGCTGATTCGGGAACGCAAACCGTCTGCCCATGTGAAACTACTACCTACAACCTGAGCGTTGAAAAGCCCGACCAGGAGTTTTTAGATAGCTGGGCGACTCTTGAGGTTTATGGAAGTTGCGAAGTTGAAACTGAGGAGCCCGAGCCGCCACCGGATACAGAAGGTCCCAGCATCAGTTCCCCCTCCCTGGTATGGGAAGGCTGCGATGTTTACCTTCAGGCGACAATCAGCGACCCTGGCGGGGTCTCGTGGGCAAAGTATTATTACAACCTGAATGGAGAGGGTTGGAGATCGATCTGGATGAGCGATATCGGATCAGACACCTGGATCTCGGATGCGGGAGCGCCGGTCAGCAGTGGCATAGAGACGCTGATCGGAACAATCCAGTATTATGTCGAAGCGGGCGATAATTTTGGGAATGTCAGCCAATCACCTTCCGGCTCGCATGATATCACCGGCTGTGGTTAGGGTTATTTAATTAACATAACAGCACACTCCCTGGTCAGAGTTATCTCCATCCCTGCCCTGACCGGAAGTGTGCTGTTTGGTTTCTGATATCTCTAAATTTATACGAGTTTGTTAGCCTGATCGAGAATCGATTGGACCTTTTCTTCAGTAATGCCAAACTGGGCAGCCATCGGGTTATCAACGACCGCCCGCAGGGTCATGCCTTCAACCATCGAAACCATCGGGTTGTCCGCCACGCCAGGCAGGTACTGGTCAATCACCGGTTTTACCTTCGGGTCCTTTAACAAGTCGCCCAGTTTTGTATCCATCGTGTAAGCCATTATTTAGCTCCTTTTTATTGTATTGAGTCATTGTTATTTGGCTATAAACCAAACAACTAATTCTACTATAACCTTTTAATCAAAAATTGTGCAATAAACCGACACAAGCTCAGGTTTTCAGGAGCCTGATATGCGAGTGATTTGGTTTTTATTCATTTACATTCAACCTGTTCACTCAGATCAAGGATGGTTGCAGCTCCAATAAGCTAGGGAGACCTGCATTCCACCCGGTTAATTAACTCCACTCGTGAAAGGCTGACTGGTATCAGCATGATCGTCTCTTTACATGGATCATAAAGCACATACAGATCCGCGTTTCCACCCAAATACAGTGCCTCTAAAGGTTCGTGCGTTTCATCTACATCGTATAACATCACCGGTATCGCTGTGAATCCCAGCACCTTCGGAGCGAGAAATCCGTGCAGCCCATCGGGACGAAGGTCGGGGCCGATGAGCAGGACTTCTGCCCCCAGAGTCATTAGAAATGCGATCAGAATCACACCCAAAAAGCCCACCACTCGCCAGCTATCCAAATGCGGCAGATGGAGAAATTTTGGCAGTTCATCATCGAGATCTAACACGTTCGCCACCAGGATAATTGCCACTGCGGGGCCAATTACCAATTCCGAAATCAGTGGCATGAAGTT
This sequence comes from Anaerolineales bacterium, assembly GCA_046259385.1. Classification (GTDB taxonomy): domain Bacteria; phylum Chloroflexota; class Anaerolineae; order Anaerolineales; family UBA4823; genus CAVWDI01. The sequence goes on along the minus strand of JBJYWI010000067.1, from coordinate 20,663 downwards.
GACCAGAAAGAGCGTGATCGACAGGATAATTGCCAGCATCAAAACCCAGGCCACCCAATAATTAATGAACAACCTTCCAACCTTCAGATTACCCAATTTCAGGCGGCGTATCCTGTTTATCCTCTCAGCCAACTGCGGTTTGCCGGAGATCCATTCGCCGATGGCTTTCACCCAAGGTCTGGCAAAAAGGAGTGGGCCAAAGGCTCCAATGATTGTCAAAAAGACGACCAGGACGTCGATCATCCGCGAGGCCGGATCGATCCCCAGGTCCGCGACTCGCACACCGATCGCTCCCCAATAATTGCGCCACAGGTAAGCTGTAATCGCCGCAACCAGACCGGTAAGTGGGATCACGCCCAGGAGCACCTCGATAAGCCGGGCACGCCTCTCTCTAGTCGAAAGCGTTAGCTCTCCAGCCCCATCCTGCAAAACCTCGAATGTTTGGTGGAGTGGAAGCCAAGGTTCTCCTATGTAAACCTGCTCGATGGCAGCTTTGAGTTCAGATAATTCCGCATCCCGGCAGACAAACCCCAAAGCGCCAGCCTCAGCAGCCAGCATAACCAAATCATGCGGCGGTTCGGCAGGGACCAGAGCCAGCATGCGAATCTCGGGCTGGTCATTAGCTAACTGCCGTATGAGATTAATACTGCGAATCCCGGGCAGCATAAGGTCGACAACCAGCACATCTGGATGCAATTCTCCAGCCTGGCTAATCGCAGCGTTTCGATTGAACACTGCTCCCACGATTTCGACACCCTCTACCTCGCCCATGCGCTTCTGCAAAGCACCTGACTCTTGAGGGTCAGCATCTACTAGTAATACACGCATTGATCTTGAATTCACCAAACCCTCCTCGTCTAAAAAATTGAATAAGCTGATTAATCAAACAGGAGAGAATACCTTCCAGGGCTGTACCAGCAGCCGGGATCAAATTCTGTATTTTTACACCTGCTCCGGAGATCTGCAACGATGAAACAAAATAGCCTGATTGCTCCGGCGGGGCTGGCACGCTGCTTAGAGCCGGGTTTGGGCTAACCAGGCCCCGCACCGACAACAATGCGAAAATGAACGCTATTGTTTTCAGGGTGTCCTCGCCTTCTGTGAAATTCTAAAGGTCAATAATTATTAAAATCAGGTAGTCTTTTGGTTATAAGACAGTAGATTAACCTTCAGGTCTTTATTCGGAGTGATTATAAGCGAGATATTAAGAACGAACAGGTTAGTTTCAATGTTAGTCTGGTTGCCCAAACTGCTGTTTTTGTGAATATATTCGACCTGTAAATTACACCAGAAGATATAAAGAAGTGCCGTGAAGATTTTTTGTTTTTTGATGTACATTTATTAAATGCATATCAAATGGAACTTCTTCCACGGCACATTTTCAATTTTCTGGTTGGACTCTTATTGGTGCCCCAGGCGGGAGTCGAACCCACAACCTCGGTCTTAGGAGGACCTTGCTCTATCCATTGAGCTACTGGGGCGGGGTATGGAATTATAGCACGCGGTCCTGCTAGTCGATCTTCCCGGTGGCAATCGCCTTCTTGACTTCCCCAATCGCCCTGGTAACTTCGATCTCGCGCGGACAGGCTTCCGTGCAATTAAATATGGTGTGACAGCGGAAAACACCAAAAGCGTCGTTCAAAATCTTCAAACGCTCAGCTCCAGCCCGGTCGCGGCTGTCGAAAATAAACCTGTGCGCTGCAACGATCGCAGCCGGACCGACATATTTATCGCCTGACCAGAACGACGGGCAGGAGGTGGTGCAGCAGGCGCACAGGATACATTTGGTGGTGTCATCAAAACGGGCATGCTGTTCTTCGCTCTGGATCCGTTCTCTGCTTGGGGGCGGCTCATCGTTCACCAGGTACGGCATCACCGAACGGTAATGTTCGAAAAAGGGTTCCATATCCACAATCAGGTCTTTTATCACCCGCATTCCCAGGATCGGCTCAACAGTAATCTTTTTTGATTTCAAATCTCTCACAAGCACCTTGCAGGCCAGGCGGTTGTGCCCGTTAATGCGAACAGCGTCTGAGCCGCAAATGCCGTGAGCGCAGGAGCGCCGGAAGGAGAGCGTGCCGTCATGGTAGCTCTTGACATATTCAAGAAGGTCAAGGACGCGATCGGTCGGCTGGGCATCCAGTTTATAACTTTCATAACTCGGTTTTTTGTCCGTCTCCGGATTGAAGCGAAATACCCGTAATGTCACCTGCATGACCGCCTCCTGTCCTTAATAGACCCGCTTCTTGGGTTCGTATTTTGTGATTATGACCGGTTTATAGTCAAGCACCACCTTGCCATCTTGCATCCATGCCAGGGTATGCTTGAGCCAATTTTCATCATCCCGTTCCGGGTAATCCTCGCGGGCGTGGGCGCCCCGGCTTTCCCTGCGGGCTAGGGCGGAAGTTGTGGTCACCTCAGCAAGCTCGATCAGGCATCCCAGTTCCCAGATATTGAGCAGTTCAGTATTAAAGGCATTACCCAAATCTGTGGCTTTTATATGTTTAAATCGTTCCTTCAATTCAAGCACTTTGTCCAGCGCAGTCTGCATCCCTTCTTCTGTGCGGAATACCCCCACGTGGTCAAACATGACCTCTTTCATCTCACGGGCGATGTCGGCTGCGTTCTCATCTCCCTTCGACACCAAAATCGCCTCAAGCTGTTGTCTTGAAAAACCTTCCGCATCCTTTGGCAGCTCCTGGAAATCTGCGCCAGCTGCGTATTCGGCGGCTTTCAGACCGGAATGCTTGCCAAACACCACAATGTCGAGCAGCGAGTTGGTGCCCAACCGGTTTGCGCCGTGCACCGATACGCAGGCAACTTCACCGGCAGCGTATACCCCCGGAAGTACCGTATTTTCCTTATCCAGAACAACTTCTCCAAACACGGTTGTCGGTATGCCGCCCATGGCATAGTGGGCAGTTGGCTGAACCGGCATCGGTTCGGAAACTGGATCAACTCCTATGTACGTGCGGGCAAAATCGATAATATCCGGCAGCTTGGCAAGGATCTCCTCAGCTGTTACCACGTACGGGGAACCATCCGGATTCTTTCTCCCGTCCTCGGCTGCATATTTGTTAACCGTTTCCGGGGTGACGTCCAGGTTAAGGTAGCGCTTTCCGTTTATTCCGCGCCCTTCTCGCATCTCCAGATACATCGCCCGGCTGACAACATCCCGTGAAGCCAAATCTTTTACTGTGGGCGCATAACGGTTCATAAAGCGCTCACCTTCACTGTTCAGCAGTACCCCGCCTTCCCCACGCACTCCTTCGGTGATCAGAATACCCATTTTGTAAATACCTGTTGGGTGGAACTGGAAAAATTCCATATCTTCGGCAGGGATGCCTCTGCGCATCGCGACCGCCACACCATCCCCGGTGTAAGTGTAGGCATTGGAGGTGATCTCCCAGATCCTGCCATGTCCACCAGTTGCGATAACCACTGCTTTTGCCTGAAATACGTGCAGTTCCCCGGTCAGAAGCTCAATCGCTACAACCCCGGCAGCAGCGCCGTTCTCAATCAGCAGATCCACAACCTGGAATTCATCGAAGAATCTTACATTATTCTTGATGCACTGCTGGTATAACGTCTGCAGGATCATGTGTCCGGTGCGGTCTGCTGAGTAGCAAGCCCTCTGAACAGGTTTACCGGTTTCATTATTGGTATGCCCGCCAAACGGACGCTGGGCTATCCTACCATCGGGCGTACGCGAAAAAGGAAGGCCCATGTGTTCCAGTTCATATACCGTATGGACCGCTTCCTGGCACATAAATTCAATCGCATCCTGGTCTCCCAGGTAATCGCTGCCCTTGACCGTGTCAAAAGTATGCCATTCCGGTTTATCTTCTTCGATATTCCCGAGCGCGGCGCCTACTCCCCCCTGGGCTGTTCCTGTATGGGAGCGGGTCGGGTATAGCTTGCTGAGCACTGCTGTGCTGGCAGTTTTTGATGCGGTTAACGCGGCTGTCAGCCCCGCTCCGCCTGCTCCAACTATGACAATCTCATATTTATGATACTGGGTCATATCGCCTCTCCTACACTCAGGAAGCCAGAATTACGTACACCGCTACAATCAGGATAAACAACCACACCAGGAACAAAAAGCCGCGCGCTGTAGGTCGCCACCATGAATGACCCATAAAGTCCTCCAAAACAACCCGCAGCCCGTTGATCCCGTGAGAAACCCCGAAAAAGGCGATCAACATCTGCATGATCTGCCAGTATGCATTCGCCCATCCCAGTGTTAAATCCGGGATTTCGCTGTTTACCACGTGGTTGGGATTTGGAAAAAATGTCCAGCGCATCAGAGCGGAAACATCCAGCTGTGTGCGGGCTCCCATCCAGAAGGCGGACGCAATTCCAACCAGCGCCATTAAGATCAGAGCCGTTCCTGAGATGCGCGTGAAAATCCACATGAAGTATTCAAAACTGAAACCAATTTGTGGTGCTGTCCGGGTAGTCATTTGTTGTTTTCCCTTTGTTAAGACTGTTAAAGGTACAAACTAGCTCCCACTCAATGTGCGTAGTACCATAATCGCAACTGTTAATCCATATACCGGAATAAAAACCAGCCACTGGAGCCAAGTTACTTCACGCTGGAATTCGAGCAGCTGGGGCCAGGTATCAAGGATAATTATCCGCAGACCGTTTAAACCATGGAAAAGAACTACAAACAAGATGAATATCTGAAAATATACAGATTCATAAACGATATTAATAGTTGTAGCCAGTTCACTGCCAAATTGTTGCATGGAAAATGAAGATAGAACATGCATCCCCACAAACAGAACCATAGCCAGACCGCTGACCCTGTGCAGTATCCACGCCCACATCGGGCCACCACCCCGGTATCTGAAACCTTTCAGTCCGACGTTCCTTTTTAGAGCCATACTCGCCTCCGACAAACGTGTAATTCGACCCCTTTGCCCTCAACTTCCGAGTATTATCGCACTGCAACCATTCCGCGGGAAAGTGACAATACTCATAGGTTAATAGTTTCAGTCATCCTGATCAATTTTATCCTTTACACCATATAATTATCCAATAAAATTCCTTGTTATATATAAAATATCCAGAAGCGCGAAGCGCATTAATCTTGTTTCTGGATTACAGTAAGGGTAAAATCTGAAAGATTTTCGCCCGCAATTGTAATTATATGCTGATCACTGCAACCAATAAGCCCGCATAATTTAAGGAAACGCTTTATGGCAAAATCGCCCCACCTCAGCCGCAATGAATTTGTCAAAATCGTGGTAGCTTTCCTTGGAACGATAATGGGTGTGGTCATAGGTTTTCCTGCCATCGGCTACCTGCTTTCCCCAGCTTTGAAAAAAGAAAGCTTAGATGCCTGGATATCCGCAGGTCCTATAGAATCCTATCCGGTAGGCACACCCACTCTGTTTAAATTCACAAGGACAACCATCAACGGATGGGAAAAAACTGTCAACAGTTACGGCGCTTACATTTACCGCGAAACCGAGCAGAAAGTCACAGCATTCGATAACACCTGCACCCACCTGAGCTGTCGGGTAACCTGGCTGGAGGAAGAGCAGGTCTACTTGTGTCCCTGCCACGACGGCGAATTTGATATAGATGGAACTGTCGTGAGTGGCCCGCCCCCGCGTCCTCTGGACCGATTTGAGACCAAGGTTGAAGATGAGACGCTGTTCATTCGCCTGGAGGTGGGATAACATGACAGCCAGATTTATCGCTTGGTTAGATGAACGAATCGGGATCATTTCGATTTGGGACACTATTTTTGACCGAAAGGTTCCCAAGGTGAACTGGTGGTTCACACTTGGTAGCGCAAGCTTGTTCCTCTTTGTTATGCAGGGTTTGACAGGCATATTTCTCACGGTTTATTATGTGCCAACCCCTGACCATGCCTATGACAGCATCCAGTACATTATGAACGGAATTGCGTTTGGATGGTTGATCCGCGGCATTCACCACTGGGGGTCGACTTTAATGGTGCTGATTGTATTTATTCACATGCTTCGCACCTTTTATTATGCATCATACAAATTTCCACGCGAGATGACATGGTTCAGCGGCGTGGTGCTGCTTCTGGCAACTCTGGGGATGGGATTTACAGGTTACCTGTTGCCGATGAACCAGCGATCCTACTGGGCGACAACCGTCGGCACTGAAATCGCAGGTTCGGTTCCATTCATCGGATCATTCATCTTAAGAGTGCTGCGCGGCGGCAGCGATCTGAGTGCGGTGACTCTGGCGCGTTTCTTCTCAGTTCATATATGGTTCATCCCCCTTATACTGGCATTGATGATAGGTTTGCATATGTATCTAGTCATTCGTCTAGGCATCTCAGCAATTCCGGATGAAAAGGATTAAGGAGGGATGCCGTGAACGAACAGGATAAACAAACTTATTACGAAAAATACCAGCGGGCAAAGAGCAAGGGAGTTAAGTTCTACCCGGATATTATCTATAAAGATTTGATAGTCTCTTTCGGTTTGTTTTTATTGCTGGTAGGTTTGGCGATATTTATTGGCGTTCCCAACGAACCCAAAGCCGATTCGAGCGACACCGCCTATATTCCTCGCCCCGAGTGGTATTTTCTGTTTCTGTTTGAATTGCTTAAATTCTTCCCTGGTCAGCTGGAATGGTTGGGCACCGCGATCATCCCCACGCTTGCGGTGCTGGTTTTATTCCTGCTCCCGCTAATCGACCGGAATCCAAGCCGGTACTGGCGGAAGAGGAAATTCGCCATTGCGGCTATGTCTGCAGTCGTCGCCGGGATTATTGCGCTGACAATTCTGGCAGCGGTTACAACGCCCCCCCAACCCGAAACGGAGACCGTCGCAGGAACGATCAGCGAGCAAATTGTCCTCGGCGAAGAGCTTTACGGCCTCAACTGTGTCGAGTGTCACGGCGCTGACGGGGAAGGTGGAGAAATTGTCGGTGTTGAAGGACTCGAAGGCGTGGTTGTTAAACCCATTAACAGTCAGGATGAAATGTACACCCGCAGCGATCAATCTCTCAATAATATCATCGCATTCGGGCAGCCTTCTCTGGGGATGACGCCTTTCGCACGCGCCTTTGGAGGGGAATTAGGACCGGGGGAGATCGAATCAATCGTAACATTTATGCGCTACACCTGGGATGACAGGGTTGAAATTCCCGAAGAAGCCGCTCAGGCCTCGGCAGTTCCAGAGCTAGCTCCCGACGAAGTGCCATCCTTCGAGGTGCATGTCCAGCCAATTGTAAAGCGCTACTGTTTATCCTGCCACCGACCAGGCAAGAAAAATGGGGATTATTTTATGTCCACCTACGAGGAGATGATGGAAACTGGCGATTACGCCCCCAATGTGATCCCGGGAGATTTGGAGAGCAACCTGATCAGAATGCTCCACCGGGAGGAAATTGAAGCCGGTGGACCAATGCCGCCCACCAAGGCTTTGAAGCCTGAATTGATTGAAATATTTGAACGCTGGGTTTTGGGAGGCGCTCCAAATACAATCCAGGAAGCGGCTGAAGTCTCCGGTTCACAACAGGAAGGAGACTCGAGCGAAACCCCGGTACTCACACCTACTGTTACACCTTAACGGTTTTGTATGATCTTCCATGAGAGATAATTGCATTGCTTTACCTTCATAATGATTAGTATCTCGTGAACGATACTGGAAAATTTGTAGAGGCTGTCCCAAAAGGTTGTCACCCTGAGTGTTGCTTTGCATGCCGAAGGCTCGCGAAGCATACCTATGGCAAAACAAAGGGTCTCCCAGATTAAATAGAAGATTCTTCACTCTGTTTCCCTTCTGGAAATATTCGGCCCTACGGGGATTACTTCGCGATCAGAATGACATTTACCTTGTTTTTAGACAGCCTCTACGAATTAATTCACGACCATTTTGTTTGTCAATAGAGATAGATTCTCTCTTAACCATTCATTTGCTCGATAACCTTATCCCCGAATTCTGAACATTTTAATAACGTTGCTCCATCCATCAGACGGTGAAAATCATAGGTCACAGTTTTTGCAGCAATCGCGCCCTCCATACCTTTGATTATCAGGTCTGCAGCTTCGTTCCAGCCCATATATCTGAACATCATCTCCCCTGATAAAATCACCGACCCGGGATTGACTTTATCCTGGTCAGCATACTTTGGGGCAGTCCCGTGGGTGGCCTCAAATACAGCATGACCTGTGTCGTAATTTATGTTCCCACCCGGTGCAATGCCTATCCCTCCGACCTGAGCAGCCAGGGCATCTGAGAGATAGTCGCCGTTGAGATTCATGGTCGCAATAACATCAAAATCCCGAGCCCGGGTTATCGTTTGCTGGAAAACGATATCAGCGATAACATCTTTAACAAGCAACCTGCCTTCTTTTAACGCTTCATCCTGTTCGCGGTTCGCTTCCTGTTCACTCTTACTTTCCCTGGTTTTTTCCCATTTACTCCAGGTGTAAACCTGGTCGCCAAATTCATTGTCCGCCAGTTCATAGCCCCAGTTTCGAAACGCGCCTTCAGTAAATTTCATAATATTGCCCTTGTGCACCATGGTAACGCTGCGGCGGTTATTTTCCAATGCCCACTGGATAGCAGCCCTGACAAGGCGCCGTGTGCCTTCCTTGGATACCGGTTTTAATCCTATGCCGGCTGTATCGGGAAAGCGTATCTTTTCAAATTCACCCGGAAATTCAGTCCTTAAGATTGACTTAAATTTTTCGTTTCCTTGCGACCCCAATTCAAACTCAATACCGGCGTATATATCCTCCGTGTTTTCACGAAAAACGACCATGTCAACATACTCAGGGTGCTTGACCGGAGAGGGAACTCCGCTGAAGTAACGAACCGGTCGCTGGCAAACGTACAGATCGAGTGCCTTACGCAAAGCTACATTTAACGAGCGAATCCCGCCGCCGACCGGCGTTGTCAGCGGTCCCTTAATACCCACATGATATTCCCGAAATGCTTCAACTGTCTCTTCAGGCAACCACGAACCGGTCTGGTTGAACGCTTTCTCGCCAGCCAGAACTTCAAGCCATACAATTTCGCGCTGCCCTTGATAAGCCTTTTCCACCGCGGCATCAAATACACGCTGAGAAACCCGCCAGATATCCCTACCGGTACCATCGCCTTCTACGAATGGCAGGATTGGGTTGTCTGGAACGACGAGCCCACCGTTATATATCTGTATCGCTCTCCCATTATCAGGAAGTGCTCCCATTCCAACGTCCATAGAACCTCCTCGTTTCTACTCCCCCTCAGATAAAATCCATTGATACCGACTACTGGTGATCTTAGTATATATCTTCAACAACCTCAAAAAATTATAGCAAAGTTATATTCCATCCCAAAAGTGACAATTGTCATGCAACTCCTATTTATGGTGATATGTATTCAACATAAAAATAATACAGCCGCGATAGCAAAATAGATTTACCCCTTTATGCAAAAAAATTCTGAATTCCTAATAGAATCTTTGGGGTATCCACCATTTTCTTCACAAAATACATCCAACAGATGAAGATGAAATCCAGAACATCTCTCTGTTAAAACATTAATTAGAAAGATAAGGTAAAATCTCCATTTCTGTTTGCATATGACATTAGATAAATTCAGTCCCCGGGTCATCACCGATCGAAAGAATGGAAACAACTGGCACGCGCTTGATTCCGACCAAGTGCTGGATGAGCTTCACACACTCGAGAATCTAGGATTGACAGCAGATGAAGCAACACGCCGCCAGGGGCAGTTTGGGCCGAACCAGTTGACAGAAGCAGCTCCGGTTTCTATATGGCAGATGCTATGGGGGCAATTTAATAATTTTGTTGTCCTGCTTTTGATCGCTGCTGCCGCGCTTTCAGCGCTGCTTGGAGATTTCGTCGAAGCTGCTGCTATCCTGGCAATTGTGGTTTTGAATGCTCTCATCGGCATAATCCAAGACCGGCGCGCTGAGCAAGCCCTTGCGGCGCTGCATAAATTAACTGCGCCGGAAGCACATGTGATTAGAGACGGCTCCCACCAGGTCATTCCCGCTATTGAGCTTGTACCCGGCGACCTTGTCATCCTGGAAACCGGCAACTATGTCCCAGCTGATGTGCGCCTGCTTGAAGCGATTAACCTGCGTATTGAAGAAGCAGCCCTGACCGGCGAATCAATTCCAGGTAAAAAAGATGCTTCTGTCCGTCTGGCTGCTGACATCCCCCCAGGTGATCGAAAAAACACCGCTTTTATGGGAACAATTGTAAGATACGGACGAGGGAAAGGGGTGGTTACAAGCACAGGGATGAACACCCAGATCGGGATGATCGCAGAAATGCTTCAATCGGTTGAACAAGAACCCACACCTCTTCAAAAGCGACTCGACCAGCTTGGAAAAACATTAGGGTGGGCTGCCCTGGCGGTCTGCGGGCTGGTCTTCCTTGTCGGATGGATCCGTGGATCCAACCCTCTGGACATGTTCCTTATCGCGGTCAGCCTGGCGATTGCTGCAGTACCAGAAGGACTTCCTGCGGTTGTAACAATCAGTCTTGCGCTGGGAATGCGTGAGATGATAGGCCGCAATGCATTGATCAGACGCCTCTCCTCCGTGGAGACTCTGGGTTCAGCGACGGTGATCTGTTCGGATAAGACCGGTACCCTTACCCAAAACGAAATGACTGTCACCAGGATGTGGGTAGATGGTGAATATATAGATATATCAGGAAGCGGTTACGCACCTTATGGCAGTTTTCTTCATAAGGAAGAAAAGATCGATATTCAAGATTTTCCCGCTGTCCTGACTTCCTTGTGGATCGCAGCACTCAACAACAACGCCGAACTGGAAGTAAGCGGCACAAGTGAGGATCAAAAGACCTTCCGGATTATTGGCGACCCAACCGAAGGGGCACTAATTGTCGCGGTTGCTAAAGCTGGCACAAATTCAAAACAATTATTGGTTTCCTACCCGCGTGTTCAGGAAATCCCCTTCGATTCAACTCGAAAGAGGATGATCACAATACACAGGATCGAGAAACCCCACCCGGATGACATATCCCCGATTTATGGAAATGAACAAAAGGAATGGTATGCGGTAACAGTAAAGGGTGCCCCGGATATTGTCTTACAACTCTGCACCCATTACCAGAACATGGATGACCATACACGCGCACTGGACGAAACCAGCCGTATGCGAATTTTGACTGCCAATGACACGATGAGCCAGGAGGCGCTGCGGGTGCTGGGTATGGCATACCGCATCACCCCGGAAATGCCGGATATTGAGAATCTGGAAAACCTGGAAAAAGACCTGGTATTTACGGGTCTGATCGGTATGATAGATCCACCCCGACCGGAAATTATTCCTGCGCTTGATAAAGGCAACCAGGCAGGAATCCGGACAGTTATGATCACCGGCGATTACCCGAAAACAGCCCGGGCGATCGCAGAATCAATTGGGCTGATTAAACCCGGTCATAAAGTTCTGACCGGTCAAGCGATGAACGAATTGGATGACGAGATCCTGCAGCAGGAGGTGAGGTTTACAGATGTGTTCGCACGCGTATCGCCTGAGCATAAACTTCGCATCGTCGAAGCTATGCGGGCGAACGGTCAAATTGTCGCAATGACAGGGGATGGAGTTAACGATGCACCATCCATCAAACGCGCAGATATTGGAGTTGCAATGGGAATTTCAGGTACAGATGTTGCCAAGGAAAGCGCTGATATGGTTCTCACCGACGATAATTACGCCAGTATAGTAGACGCAGTTGAGCAGGGCCGTGTGATTTACAGCAATATCCGCAAATTCGTTTATTACCTGCTGTCATGCAACCTGGCAGAAATCGTGACAATCTTTCTGGGAACGCTGTTTACAGGCGCCTCGCCCCTTACCGCTCTCCAGTTATTGTGGTTAAATCTGATCACCGACGGCGCGCCAGCCCTGGCGCTCGCCACTGAACAAGGCGACCCGGATATTATGAAACAAAAACCGCGCCCGCCTAAAGAACCGATTATCAACCGCTTCATGGTAAAAGGAATAACAATCCAGACCATAGCGATCACTTTGGTTACGCTAGCAGCATACTTAATCGGTTTGAACCTGTATCCGGGCGAACCCCTTGTTCCCATGACCATGGCATTTGTTACCCTTTCGCTCTCTGAACTGATGCGGGCCTACACCGCCCGTTCAGAGCGTTACCCGATCCTTAAGATCGGGATTTTTAATAACCGTTATATGAATCTGGCTATCATTTCTTCATTTATTCTAATTATGCTGGTGGTTTATATCCCATTCCTTCAGCCAGCATTCAAAACATACCCTCTTAACTGGTCACAGTGGCGATTGCTTCTCCCTCTGCTGGTTGTTCCCTCCATTGCTGCGGAAGCCACAAAATATATCATCGGGTTTCGAAAAAAAACCTAATACAAATAAAAACCCACAATCATATTAATATGGCTAAGCGGGATTCACATGCGAGTCCCGCTATGATTATCAAGTAATTAAAAATCCAGTACAATAAAATAGTGCTGTAAAATGAGATCAATGAGAACAAAAGATAGAATACTGGACTTTGTAAAAGCAATATACAAGATCTGGGTCAACGAGCGCCCTACCACACTTGCCGCTGCCCTGGCCTATTATTCGTTGTTTTCATTTGCCCCAGCTATATTTATTGCGCTGACTATTGTTGGTATTTTTCTCAATGAACAGGAGGTCGTGGCAAGGTTTCTGGTCAAAATTGAACAAACTTTTGGGTCTGAAATGGCAACGTTTATCCAAGATTCAGTCCTTTCAGTATCTCAAAGCACATCCGAAAGTTCAACTCTTATTTCGATCATTGGATTTATCGCATTATTTCTTGCGGCTTCTATGCTTTTTTTTCAGCTCCAATATGCCTTGAACACAATCTGGGAAGTTCCACCTCCGAAACAGGGAGCGACATTTTCATTAATAAAAAATCGGTTGCTTGCTTTCGCTATGGTAATTGGGATTGGGATTTTGATGATTGCAGCTACCATGTTTAGTATTATTTCCTCCTCATTTGCCTCATTACTCAGACTGGATATAATGACGCAATTATTAAATGCCTGTGGTGCAATCGCACTTCTAACGATATCCCTTGCTTTAATCTATAAAATTCTGCCAGAGGTTGAAATACGCTGGCGAGATGTTTGGATCGGTTCGGCTGTAACTGCAATCCTGATTGTTGTAGGAGTCAGGCTGCTGGGCTTATACCTCAGTAGCACCCGGTTTACATCTGCTCTGGAAGCAGCTGGTACAGTAGCCGTTCTGCTGATCACTTTTTATATACTCGCCCAGATTTTCTTATTTGGGGCTGTATTTACAAGGGTGTATGCCTCAATTTTTGGCACAAAAATCACACCAAAATAATCTAGCTAGACGAATGATAGAGAAATAACAAAAAAGTTTGAACCGGGAAAGCATCCTCCTGGATTGATGGTCTTTATTTATGTAAAGATCACGTTCTGGCGTAGAAATTTATCAACCTCATTGTAAAAATGCGCAATCGTTTTTGATTTTCTGAATCCATGCCCTTCTCCAGGGTATACATGGTAGATATGCGGGATGCCACGTTTTTCCAGCGAGGAGACAATCTCATCTGACTGGCTGCGTGGGACAACGACATCATCCTCGCCCTGGAACACTGCAATAGGATCCTCAATTTTGTCAACAAAAAACACCGGTGACCGTTCTCGGTATATTTCTGATGCTTCAGGTAGCGGTCCTAGCAGCGATACTGAATAAAACGCTTCGAATTTATGCGTTTCCTCAGCAAGAGTAAATTGGTTTGAAACCCCGTAAAGACAGATACCAGCTTTATAAAAGCCAGGGAAGTCCTCAAGTGTTTTAAGCACAGTAAACCCGCCTGCGCTTCCCCCCAGAATCACCAAACGCTCCTTGTCAACCAGGTTCTCATCTATGAGGTACTGTGCGCCGCTAACAGCGTCTTCAACATCATAAATTCCCCAGTTTTTGCGCAGTTTATTTCTATACTCGCGTCCAAAACCAGCGCTGCCGCGGTAATTTACTTCCAGAAAAGCATAACCCCTGCTGGTGAAGAACTGGGCACGCGGATTAAATGCGGAGCTCGACTGTCCAGTTGGTCCCCCATGAATATAAACAATGAGGGGCGGCTTACCAGTACCTTCATATCTTTTGTTTAATGGCGGGTAATACAATCCAAATGCGTTCCCTTCATCCATCCCCTTCCAACTTACCGGTTCTGGTTTAGAATAATCCTGCACAGGCAATTCTTCTGACATCCCACGCCTGATTACCTGAACCGGCGCCTCACCATTATCTATCGCCGGTATGACGACGATGACCCGATCAGGTGTTTTCCCTCCAGAAGCAATCATCGCAATCCCAGCTTCCCCAACACTGATCTGCGACATGAAAGAATACTGCGTGTTTAACGGAATCTTCTTACTCTTATTCAATTCAAGTTCATATTGCCAGAGGCTGAAGAAACCAGCTTCATTTTTTATATAGAAAATCTTCTTTCCATCTGGGCTGAATCCATACGTTCGCAACCCCTGAATCCAGGCTGGGGCTCCGTGTTCGGCATCTCCAGCAGTGATTTGTTGGATCTCTCCCGATTTTATATCGTACAGATATATATGCCACCATCCGGATTCGTCCGAAACGAATGACAGGAATTGCCCATCTGGAGAAAATTGGGGTTGAAATATCGATGTATTCCTATCTCCCGCAATGGTTTTTACATTTTTGATAACAGGTAGTCCACCTTCTCTCGGGACGAAATCCCCATATCTAAGGAAAGTGCCATCCCAGGGCATGTTGGGGTGATTCCATGAAATCCAGGAAAGCATTGATCCATCCGGACTCCAAGTTGGCTGCATATAGAAATCATCACCGCTGACCAACTTCTGCGGCCAGTATAAACCCTGCGCATCAACTACACCAATCGAATCCTGCCCTTCATAAGAGTGCACAAATACCAGCCACCTGCCGTCAGGTGATATCGCCGGTGAAGCAGTTTTACCAAATGAAGGTGTGATTGATTGGGCTGGACCTGCTTCAAGATGCTGCGCAAAAAGACGACCTGATTCGGAATCTACAAAAAATACAATCCCGTTTCCAACACAAAAATCGCCTCCACCGTAACCCACTTCTGCCCTGATTGAATAATCACTATTTAATTCACGAAATGCATCATCGCTCCCGGTTTTTACTGCGACTACACCACGATCAGAACGGTTCTCAAGCCAGACCAGAATCCCGGATTTGTCCCACTGGACATCTCCGAAGCTCACGCCCCTGGATATACTCACTGCACTAACGGGACTCTCCCACAGCCCAAACTGGCGCTTGATCTTATCTTCAATCATATATATCATCTCTCCTGAAATATCATCTTTGTAATAAAAATTTTTTACGATAAATATCCTTGCTGATCACCTGATTTTGTCCGCTTTTTCAGGGATCGGCGGTGTTCTCACAATCAATTCCTCTGATTTTAAAACTCTTCCGGTGAATTGGACAAGCGCCAAGTGAAGCCAGCGCATTTCTGTGGAAAAGAGTGCCATAACCTTTGTTGTGATCGAAATTATATCCAGGATATTTCTTTGATCGTTGCCTCATAAGAGCATCCCGGGAGGTTTTGGCGATGATGGATGCTGCTGCAATACTGAGAGAAATTGTGTCGCCTTTCGTTATAGATGTTTGCGGAATATTACACCCCTTTAAAACCAGGTAATCAATTAGGAGATGTTCCGGCTTTAATTCTAATTTCTTCAAAGCGCGTCCGATCGCAAGATGTGTCGCTGGAGCGATCCCGATCCGGTCAATCTCATTATGGGATGCATAACCCACCCCGTAATCCAAACAAATTTCCTTCAGTTCACCAGCCCAGAAATCTCTGGATTTGGGCGACATCTTTTTTGAATCATTTACCCCCCACAAACTTTCCATAAGTGACGGTTCAGTCGGAAGGATAACCGCAGCAGCGGCGACTGGTCCGGCAATTGCTCCCCTGCCAGCTTCGTCAATACCGGCCACATAACTCACCCCCTTCTTCCAGAGCGGGATTTCCAAACTTAAGTCAGGTTTCAGGTGATTTGGAACAGTTGGTCCGTCCATAAGGCAGCTTTATGGGATTATTACCAATTAAACCGGGCGGTCCTCATACACACCCCGGGCGGCATTTATTCTAATAATGCAAATATCCATGATCATCCGGATTGCATCCCGAATCACTTTCACTTTACTTTCCGGGTTGAAATACCATGGAATAGGAATCTCGGTTATCCGGTAGCCGCGCAACCTGGCGATGTACAGCAATTCAATATCAAATGACCAACCGGTAATGGTCTGGTGGCTGAACAGATCTGCAGCGATTTCCCGACGAAAGCATTTGTACCCGCATTGGGTATCATGCAATCCGGGCAGCGCAAGTATGCGGATAATGGCATTGATAAATCTTCCACCAAGGTGGCGGTATTCTGGTTCGTTATAGCGCATTGCGCCCGGCGCCTCCCTTGAAGCGATTGCCACTTCGTAACCACCCTGCAGCGGCGGGATAAATCGGGTAATCTCACCAGTAGGCATCGAAAGATCAGCGTCGCACATGAAACAAAACTCTCCTTTAGCAGTGAGCATTCCTCTCTTTACAGCGCGGCCTTTTCCGGCTTTATTTTCGCACATCACCTTTAAATCAGGATGCCTATCCGCATAATTCCTGGCAATATTATATGTACGGTCTGTACTGCCATTTTCTACAACCAGTATTTCACAGGTGTAATCAACCTGCGCACAGAAAGAAAACACTTGCTCCAAAGTGTCCGGCAAGCGCTTTTCCTCGTTGTAAGCTGGAATGATTATGGAAAGGGTTGGATTTGGCAAATTCTTAAATTTCAGGTACACCTTCAAGGCTGTCTGTACCAGCCCCATTTTCGCCAGTCAATAAAATTTCCGCCCCGTTGTTCCTCTGCAACTTCACCTGATGGTCGGTCTTAAATGTCGCAGCCTCGAATTCCACCCGGCTGCCCGTCATAAACTTCTTTCCTGACTTGATTTGAGCGATCAATTCCTCCCGGTCGAGATGCAGCCGGTCCGAAAATACCGCGCCCCTCTTTATGTATGCCCGGACCCACTTAACCCGTCTCTCCTGATCAAAATGCGCAGCGACGATCACACCGTCATATTTATTTTTTGCCATTGGATTCGCTATATTTTTTTGTGGTTTGAAAAGTACACTTCTAATTTAGTTAACTTCCCGGGATAACCCCCGCGAGTTAGATAAAAGTCGGGGCGGGCGGATTCGAACCGCCGACCCCCGCGTCCCAAACACGGTGCGCTAACCGGACTGCGCTACGCCCCGAATGCTTTGAGTATAATGCTAACTTGTGAATGACGTCAAGGAGAATAAATACCATGCTGCCGCTGCTACTACATGCTCATTACACCCAGTACCAAGATGATCTGGAATTCTGGGAAAATCTAGCTGATGATTGTGCAGGTCCAATACTTGAGCTTGGATGTGGAACCGGTCGGCTTCTGAATCAACTTGCGCAGTTTCACCCGAGTGTGTTCGGCATCGATCACGGTTTCGATATGCTGGTTTTTTGTAAAAAAACCCTTACAACAAATTATAGAACCAGAATTCACATTTTGCAGGCTGATTTCAGGGCATTCCACTTTGCAGAAAAATTCGGCTTAATCCTGATCGCCTGCAATACCTACAGCACACTTTCAGAAATTAAACGCTTAGAGGTCCTCTCCAGGGTAAATTACCATTTAGCTACTGGAGGCAAATTCGCCTTCAGTATTCCAAACCCGGTCAGAATACAAGAACTGGACGAACAATCTGAAACGGAAGTTGAGGCTGTGTTCAACCATCCGATTGATAACGAGCCTGTCCAGGTGTTGAGCTCGTGGGAGCTTGGCGGGGGGAAATGGACCTTATTCTGGCATTATGAGCATCTGCTCCCCGATGGTACTGTAGAGCGAACAAGCGCTCATACTACTCACTTCCTTACCCATGCCAACCAGTACGCCCGCGAGATTCAGAACGCCGGATTCCGAAATATGATTTTTTATGGTGACTTTGATAACTCCCAATATACAGAAAGCTCCCCTTACTTAATATCGGTTTCCACAAAATAAAATCACTCTAATTTCAAAACATGGTTCAATATCTGAGCAGCGCGCCTATGCTGTCAAATTCACCCAGATTGCTGTCACTGTCAACAACTTCAACTTCACCCCCAATTCGCATAACCCTTCGGACAGCGAGTTCAACCGCATCACTGATCTGTTCGACCTCTTCACCACAGTACGGGCACACTTCAAGCACCTCACCCGAGAGATAACCGCAGCTTGTGCAGCGACTGCCAGGTTCACGGTATCCATCCCGGATCAATAAGGTCTGCACCCTGCCTTCGTATATCGCCAGGAGAGTATCCTGCAGACCAATAACGCCACCCTTTTCTTTTGCAGCATTTGTAATGATTGCGCTCGCCAGCTGGGCTTCACGGCGGACTTCCGCTTCTGCTCCAGTTTTCATTGCGCGCTCAAGGATATCATTGTGGCTGGCGTTCATGCTGATTGGAAACACACCGATCACCAGACTCTGCCACGCTTTTGGAAGTTGGGCCCGGAATTGGGCGATCGTATCTTCTGATCCGCCAATCATAATCCGACGCACATTATTTTCCTTGAAGAAACGAGCGGCAGCATCAACAGCATCTTTGATATTTCTGTCAGCGACTTCGTTTACATAGTCGGTTAATCCAGCGCTGCCACCTTTACGACCAGCCTGCTGTGAACCACCCCCTCTTTTTGTTCGCTTTACGCTCTCCCCGGTAATCCCTTCTTTCTCAACCAGCTCACCCAGATTGAAATAGAAAAACCGGGCTTTTTGTTTATCTATAAGTACGATTCCATAACCGCTGTAAGAATCAAATAAATCAGCAAGTGGTTTAACATATGGGCGCAAATCAAAACGCACCCTGCTGCGTAAGGGCACAGCTATTGAATATGCCCTGAAAAAATTTTCCGGAATGCAGGAAAAAACGGCTACACTTCTCCCTGACCAATCATGCTCGTGTTCAATATAACGGGTAACAGCATCTATATCTTCCCGCACTTCTAATTCTTTTAACATACTCCTCAAATGAAGTTTATAAGTTTCAGGACTCCCTTCTGCCGGGTCTGTATTCAGGTATACACTTAACACAGCGTTCCTGGCTTGATAGTTCAACAATTCTCTCAAATCCTGATTTGTGATCATTTTTCAATGCCTCCTCTTTTCTGGTTTAATCAACCTGATTCTGTATGCAATTAAAGGCAATCAGCTGGCCAAAAATGCTGCTTGATTTTCCGGAAGTTAAAATTTGATATCGGTGAATATAAAGCGAAATTATTGCCAGTCATCACTGGAAGTATCTTCCTTAATTCCGATAGTTAGTGGTATCGTAAGCTTTTCCCCCCCACGCAGCACAGTAAATTGGATTACATCACCGGGTTTTTTATTCTTGATCAAATAAGCCATTAACTGGTCGTAGTTTTCCAGTTTTTTATTGTCAACAGCCAGAATTACATCCCCACCTGGGGTTATACCGACGCGGCTGCTTTTATTATACCCGGCGATCAGTCCCGCCTCTTGCGCTGGCCCTCTAGGCTCAACTTCAGTAATATAGATACCGTCTTCAACCGGCAGCCCCAAAGATTCGATCTCTTCCAGGGTGAATTGGTCTGCAGCGGAAAATCCAAGGTCGGGATATGCAAATGTTCCCTGTTCTACCAGACTCTCGATAATGGGTTTGGCGATATCAGCAGGCAAAGCAAATGCAATTCCTGCTGGCTGGTTTTTCCCTCCAGCAGTGACAATATTCCGGATAATCCCAATTCCCTCACCGGTTGTGTTAACCAATGGACCGCCTGAGTTGCCGGGGTTAATTGTTGCATCCGTGACAATGATTTCCCCCATCAAATCACCCTCGCTGCCAAGAATCTCCCTGAAATAACGAAGACCCTGTTTTGCCCCGGAAACAATCCCTGTAGTGATTGTCCCTTCCAGTCCGAAGGGGTTACCAAAAGCAGCCACTGTCTCGCCAACTATCACCTTTTCCGAACTCCCCAGAATAAGAGGAACCAATTCAGCAGGGGGATAATCCAGTTTTAATACTGCCAGATCCGATATTTCATCTTTACCGACCAAGGAAGCCGGGACAATTTCACCGGAAGAGAACTTGACCTCTAAGTTAGCTTCGGTCTGCACAACATGGTAGCTTGTTACGATATAACCTTCTGCATCAAAAACAAATCCGGTACCGATGTTCACTCCGTTTAAAGTATCCGATTTAACCGACACTACAGACGGTCTCACATGCTGGTATAGTGTGGCAAAATCAAATGAGGATGACTGCAGGGAAGGCTGTATGGATGCAGTAGGACCGCTCGACTCACCCGTTATGATTTTATTCTGGTTGTTATTGTTACAAGATGGAATTAATAAGGCGATAAAAATCAGGATGCCAGTTATCTCAGCAATTCGAATCATCACATACACTTAGCAGGATGAAAAGACTTATTAACAAAAAACTCGCCCGGTAATATTCGACGTGATTTATTGATATCTTATTGTATATGGGTTGTGGGAATCCAGTCAAGCAACAGTCTCGGAAAATATACTCAGCGATTCCCCGTAAATTGATTTAATTTTTGAC
>JBJYWI010000066.1:0-12429 GCA_046259385.1 Anaerolineales bacterium | reverse complement strand
CACATTGATTATTTCAGGTTTTGTTGGCTTGTAATCCCATTCCGGGTAAGCAAGCGCAATCAAAGTTAACAAACATCTGACCACTGGCTCATCCCGTAGTGAACGAGAAGGTCTGTGTGTATAAAATGGAATATTTCTGCTTTCAAACCTCTCCGACAACATAAAACTCAGTGAATCTGATATATATGGAGCAATGAGGACAATCTCACCTGGCAGGGCGCCTTTCATGATTAAGCTATGAGCCAACTCAACCGACCAATCAAGCATCTCTGGAAAATACCTTGTAAAACTAATTTCAAACGCGCCATGAGCACTGTTGCGGGTACCAGAAGATATAGGTTTTTGATTATCGAGGGGATGAATTATCTCGCCTGGTTTGATATGTTGGGCTAACAAAAAATTTAAGCTTTCAATTTCCTGTGATGTTACAAAAGAAGAATCAAATTGAAATGCAATTTTACATAGTTCTTTTAGCTTGTATGCCGAGTCAGGGTCAGCGCCCAAAATATTTCTGAATCCAGCATTGGAATCGAATACAAACATAAATGATTGCATTTTTGAAGCCCATAACCGGATGATATTATGCGTAATTGGAGTATCTTCTTCAATATTATCTACAATCAAATGTTTATATGTTCTATTAAATAAATATTTAAAGGCTGGTAAATCAATGATGTGTTGATTAAATATTTCCACCTGAAGTGAATAATCAAGGAGGTTATTTTCAAGACAGTAACTTCTAAAAATATTTACACTTTTTTGGACATCTGTATACACATTTAACTGACCAGGATCTCCGCTCCAGGCTGCTTCTAACATTGAACCTATTTCAGTGTATTTGAAACCTACCAGGGCAGATTTATTCAAGTTGTCAAGTATCTGGCTGTATAACCTATTTCTTTCAAGTGTTACAGAATCAAATAACCCTTCCCTGAATAAAGGTCTGATAATTTTTGATAGAAAATACTGTGCTGTTTCCAGAGTCAAGAATGTCGGGTGTTTACCTTTTGAATTGAAGCCAGCTTTTTCCACGATTTCAGGCCAGAAAAGATCAATCATTCTTCGAGCCATACCTGCAATTGTAACTATCGTCACTTCACCCCCTGCAGTTGTTCCAGGGTGCTGAATTGCATCCCAGTATGGACGACTGAGTGTTCTCTGTGGAATTAAAATGAGAATTGAATCTCCTGGAATACCCTGTTCCATTAAAAGCAGCAGGCGCTCAACAGCAGTTGTTGTTTTTCCTGTACCAGCAATACCTTCAAGAAAAATACTGCTTTCTAGCGGTCTTTGTACGACGTCTAACTGGTGTTCCGATAATCTGATCACAATGTGTTACAGAATAACCGATTGAAGCCAACAAATAAGGCTTTCAAATAAATAATGCTTGCAGGACCCACAGGATAATCATGCCAGCTGCAACTGTAAGAATCGGGCTTTTTGTCTTCCATGCCACAAAGACTGCGATTATGCTCGCAATCAAGCGGAAATTTCCAAAATTTAGTTGCAGTTTATCACCGCTGAAAAGAACCTCTGGCAGAATAATTGCGGTTAAAACGGTCGGAGGTACAAAGTATAATCCGGTTTTTATATCGTCCGGGATTTCCCGATCTCCAACCAAAAGGATAAAAATTAGACGAAGACCGTAAGTGATTACTCCAGCGGCAATCATTATCAGCCATAGGTTCATAATCGTTTTTTCAAAAAAACACCAGCTGTAATTCCTACAAATGCAGCTACCAGCAGACCTATCTTATATGGCATAGTAAAGGCAAACACCGAAATCAATCCGGCAACCAGTGCTGCTATCAGGCTGGCTCGATCTTCAAAGGTGGGGACAACCAGCGCAATTAAAGTCAATGCAAGCGTGAAATCCAAAGACCAGCTTTCGGGAATTATTGCGCCAAGATAAATTCCTGCAGCAGTGGATATCTGCCAAATACTCCACAATCCAAAGCCAGCACCTAAGTAATAATAATATTTATATTTACTACGAATTATTAAATGTTCTGAATTATTCTTAGCTTGCTTTTGATGGGACTGCTCCCGATCTAGACTTCTGAAATGCGCTATCGCTACAGCGTAAGCTTCATCCGTTAAAAAATATGCCAGAAACACTTTCTTTGTCTTGGATAGATTTTTAAAATAAGGTGCAATAGATGCGCTGTAAAGCAAATGGCGCAGATTAACGATAACAATCGTCAAAACAATTACGATTCCAATTACACTGCCCCCGATTAACTGTGTGGCTATGAATTGGGATGAACCGGCAAATACAATTGATGACATGGCTTGAGCCTGAACTGGCAGCATCCCGGCGTCAAGGGCAAGCACTCCGTAAATCATCCCGAATGGAATTACACCAATAAGGATCGGAAGAACAGCCTTAAGACCTGATATGAATTCGGGAAATTGTGGGCGCATCCAAAATCTAGTCTAAGTTTGAATTCAACTCTCGCTCATTTTTCTCAAGATGGTGGATAATTCTGTTGATCTCTTTTTTGAGATTTGGTTCAAGGGGTTCTGGTTTATATTCCTTCAATATTTTCTGGGCTTTCTCTCTTGCCCAATTTCTGGCGCCAGCTTTATCTTTTTCCCACGCTTCATATGATCGCCTATCCATTAAATTTGGCTGCCAGCGTTTCCGCATATTACTCCGGGTATGTTTTTGACTTAGGAAATTCCCTCCAGGCCCAACCTCTTTAATCACATCTACAGCCAGGGTATCCTCATTAACAACAATCCCCTTAAACATCGATTCCAGAATACTCCATATTTCAGAATCCATCAAAAGCATTTCGAATGAAAAAATACGCGATCCATGCAGCAGTCCAGCACCGAGCAGCATATCGGACAATGTCGAAACAGCCATAAACGAAGAAAAACTATTATCTACCGCAGCCTGCCAATCTGGTTCCTTGGCACCTGTTGCAAAAGCTCCCATGGAAAGCGGTATATTATAAAAATCTGCCAGGACATTTGTCGCGGCTCCAAACAGAAAATCCTCCGGTCCACCTCCGGTATATGCACCTGTTCTCAAATCGATTGATGTTTGGGCAGCCGCATAATAAAAAGGGCTTCCTGGGGCTGCCATCTGCATCAGTGTCATAGCTGATATCACCTCCGCATTTCCCACAACCAGATTCCCAGCAAGAGTGATAGGTCCGCTGGAACCGCACGAAGCCATGGTCATATACCCTACCGGAATGCCAGCCCTGGCACAAACAAGTCCCGCCTCAATACTGCCACCATCGTGCCCCAGTGGACTTAAAGTGCACTGCATGATGGAAAGAACCGGCCTTTTTCTTAATTCATCACTTCCCCCAGCCATGACCGCTGCCATTTCTGCTGCCGCAAACATTTCACGTTCAGTAACAATCGACTCGGTTTGGAGGTGTTTTTGACTTACCGACCAAACCGCTTCCAATTCATGCAAACCCCGGCTTTCCGGTGGACAATCCTGGGCAGAAAGAGCTACCCAGTGAAATGCGATCTCCTCAAGATAATCCGCAACCCTGGCAACATCCTGCACATCCTTTTTCAGCGATCGCCTCTTCTCACCAGAAAAAACATCAATTATTTCAACTCCACAACCATCAGTACCAAGGTAACTGTGGTTACCATCTAGCAACAAATCAAGCTCAGGGTCCATTGCTGCCAGATCATAACCAGGCGGAGCTAATGCAATGAATTTTTCGACGATGTCTCCCGGAATGCGTGCTACTTTTGTTGTCCTATCAACATTTGCACCATGATCCTCTAATATATCTAGCGCCTTGTCGGAAGGGAATTTTATCCCGACTGATTCGATTAAATCCAAAGTTGCCGTATGTATGCTCTGGACCTCTTGAGGAGATAATACTTCCAGTTTCAATTTTGGGTTGGAGACACTTTTTATTCTTTTTTCCATTTTGTCCTTTTTATTTCTGCAATTTCTCCGTATATCTGGTCAACGATTTAATACCAATTATTTTTATCACATAGCATTAAGTGCATATTTGAATGGTAATGATTTCAATCCATGTTTGCTGGCTTCCACTTCCGCAATCTTTTGCAATTCCCGGCGCTTACCCTTGTCAAATGCAGGTTGTTGGTAATACTGGATCAGTTTTTCAACGCGTTTATCTGCTCGTTCTTCAACCGGTTTTGCACCGTTTAATTCCCATGCATCATAAGAACTACGATCGACAACATCAGAGGGGATATAAAACTCTTCTTTATACCATTTTCTTGTGTGGGGATTTGCCAGGTACCCAGAACGATGACCCATCTCCTGAATCAAATCCAATCCAATCGGATCTTCACGTTCCTTAATGCCTTCAGCGAACCGTTTTGCCAAACCAATAATTTCTGCATCAATCACAAGCTTTTCAATACTCTGGCAGCTTTCAAAATCGAGCATACCCGCGCCTGAAATCATATTTGCGCCAGTAAGAGATGCAGCCAGCGCGCCGCCCATCGACTCAAATCCGCATTGAGCATCAATAATTTTAGCATCGCTCATCCCCATATATACATGTGTTGGAATGTTGAGACTCTTTCCGATTTCTACATAGGCTGCATCAATAAGCCATGTCCCGGCTGCACCCATCGGTGTTGTACCGTTTTTCATGTCAAAAATGGAAGGTGAGCCACCCCAAATAATCGGCGCTCCAGGGTTGGCTAACTGGTGTATGACAATCCCGCTCAAATTTTCAGCTGTATGCTGGACAACCGCGCCGGCAAGTGTCACCGGCGCAGTGGCGCCAGCAAGCGGCATGGAAACCAGTTCAGCTGGAATTTCCGCTTTTGCGCAGTCTATTAAATTCTGGCAGGTTAAATCGCTCCAAGAAAGTGGTGGAGACGGGCACACATCGAAAACAGCAATCGGTTTTAAAGCCAATTCATGATCCCCGCCAGATACAACTGAAAGCATTTCCTTCATAACCCACCAGGTTTCTTTGCCAAATGCGCCGGTAATGATCGGTTTATTCATGAAGTTCAATGCAAGGTATAAACGGTACCAGTCACCCATTTCTTCTGGCACATCGGTACAAATAAAAGCGGTACTTTGAGCATCCAGTTGGGGAAGCATTTCGACAATTTTCACAAAATTGATTAAGTCCTCGGATACAGCCTGGCGGTGTTTTCCGGTTTCCGGGTCGAGGTAAAAAATCGCGGTTGACCCTGGATCAAAATGGATATTGTTTCCACCGTACTTTACAACAGGCATGCCCTGTAAATTGTAAAGATCAAACTCATCCGGAACCGTTCTTAATGCATCAAAGACAATCTTTTCTGGAATCTGGGCAACAGAATTATTTCGTTCGACATTTCCTCCTGCCTCAGCGATAAGGTTTAAAGCCGACTCATTATCAATTTTCACACCCGGATCCATCAAAACCCTCAAACCTTCATCTAATATTTTTGATTTGACATTGTCGTTCAATATATTTATTTTAATTTTGCCCATTGATTTTTACCTGTTCACACGAAAGTTGAATCTAAATTAATAAGAAATGAACCATCTTTACGAATTTATGTATTATTTATATAATATTCAAATCCAGGCGATAAAGGTTCTGATTTTAAATCAAACATAAAGGGACAGATTTTTGTATTTCAAAAGGAGGTGAAAATAAGCAGTATTATACATTGGATATCCTTAGAATAACTTATCGGTCCACAAAAATTCTTCCTAACTACCAATTAAAGATTCATTCTCAAGGAGGAGAAATATGTCGCAGATTAAGCGATTTCGGTTTTTACTTTTCATTCTGGTTGTAGTCAGTCTTGTTCTGGTTTCATGCGCACAGCCAGCAGCTCCACCACCCGAAGAACCGGCTGCTGAGGAGCCAGCAGCTGAGGAACCCATGGAAGAAGAGCCTGTAGCAGAAGAACCCATGGAAGAGGAACCGGCTGCTGAAGAACCAGCAGAAGAAGAGCCAGTCGCCCCAGCTGAGGAGCGCAAAGTCGCTACCTTCATTTTCACCCAGGAATTTGATACCCTCAATCCGCTATATACAAGTATGTGGTTTTCAACGATCACAAACCAGCTTTGGAGCTGCTACGGCTGGGTCTTCGATGACCAGAACAACCCGGTACCTGATGTGGTAGCGGAAATCCCCAGCGTTGATAATGGCGGCATCTCAGAGGATGGAACTACGATTACCTTGACTCTTCGCGATGAAGCAGTCTGGTCGGATGGTACTCCAATAACATCCGAGGATTTCGCTTTTACATATGAGATGGTTGTCGATCCAGCCAATACAGTTGCTGCAGTTTCGCCGTATGACCGGATTGAGAGCATCGAAACACCGGATGACAAAACTGTTGTCATGAACTTCAGTGAGCCGTTTTCTGCCTGGGCTGGAACACTGTGGCGGGGAATCTTTCCCGCTCATATCCTGAAACCCGTTTATGAAGCTGAAGGCACCCTGGATGCAGCCGAATGGAATCGAGAACCAACGGTTGGCTGCGGGCCTTATGTGTTTGAAGAATGGGAATCTGGAAGTTTTGCAAGATTCGTAGCCAGTGATAATTACTGGTTGGGCAAACCCAATATCGATGAGGTTTTCATCCGTTTTGTTCCGGATGATGCCTCACAAGTTGCAGCTTTACTCGCCGGTGACGGCGATTTGGGAACCTTCTTCGCATATTCAGATATGCCAGCACTTGAAGAAGCAGGGATAAATTTACAACAAGCATTCTCTGGCTATAATGAAGGTTGGTTCTTCAATATGGGCGAAAAAGGTCATCCTGCCTTGCAGGATCAAAAAGTCCGCCAGGCGCTGATTTATGGCTTCGACAGGTTTTCTCTTAATGAAGATCTGTTACTTGGAAAAACTGTTCCTGCAATGACTGATTGGGACAATATGGGTTACAACGATCCTTCAATAACAGAACCATACCCATACGATCCTGCTGTGGCCAATCAACTGCTGGATGAGGCTGGCTGGGTGGACACAAACGGGGATGGCGTCCGAGATAAAGACGGCGTCGAGCTCGTTCTGAAATATGGGACCACTACCCGTGAAGTCCGCATGGATACCCAGGCGGTTGCCCAGCAGCAGCTCGCAGAAATCGGCGTTCAGCTCGATTTGTTGAACTTCGAATCAGACATCTTCTTCTCAGGCTATGGAGAGGGTGGGCCTTGTGCTGGGGGAGAGTTGGATATCTGTCAGTATTCATCAAATCCAAACTTCCCGGACCCAGACACCCAGGACTGGCTTTGTAGTGAGGTACCGTCCGATGAATCACCGGGAGGCACCAACTGGTCATGGCTGTGCGATGAAGACCTTGACGCGCTGTTCCAGCTGCAGGCTACTCAGGTTGATTTCGCAGAAAGGCAACAAACTTTTTACGATATCACAAAATGGATATTTGACCAGGCATACTGGGCTGGTATCTGGCAGGATCCTGACTGGTTTGGAACCAGCAGCCGATTGACCGGAGTAAAATTATCAGGTTCAACTCCGTTCTATAACATAATGGAATGGGATATTGTTGAATAAATAAGACCTAAGTTCGAAAATTGAGCCGGGGGAAATAATTTCTCCCGGCTCATTATTGTTATTTCACTTAATTTTTGAGTCTGTTATTTTAATTTCTTGAGCCTGAATGTTAGCTGATCTGAGGAGAGACCGATGACCCGCTATATCGTGCGCCGTTTATTGCAGGGTATTCCGCTTTTATTTATTATCAGCATAGACTTATTTTTTCTAATGCAAAATTTAGGTGATCCAATCGCGACTATGGGTGGCAGAAATGTTACCCGTTCCCAGGATAGGGAGCGCTTGACCCGCCAGCTTGGTCTGGACAAACCAATATATGTTCAATACATTTACTGGCTTATCGGAAATGATTGGACTAAATCAGATTTAGACGGTGATGGAATCCCGGAGACACAGGGAAAACGCAAGGGTGTATTGAGGGGAGATTTTGGTACATCCATTGTCAATCGCGGCCAACCGGTAACGGAAGTAATCTGGGATAGACTGCCGAACACGCTTCTTTTAATGCTTACTGCTGAAGCAGTTATCATTCTTGGAGCGGTTCTCATCGGTATATATTCAGCGCTTCACCAGTATTCCCTTATTGACAATACAGTTACTGCGATAACTTTTGCCTTGTATTCAATGCCGGTATTCTTTTTTGGACTGCTTGCAATGTACATATTTGCTGTTAATTTCAAACAATGGGGGCTTCCTTATTTACCCACAGTTGGCATGTTTGAGCCTGAGACGGGAAAAACTACCTCGCAAGTTGCATGGCATATGGTTTTACCGGTTGCTACGCTTGCATTTCCATTCTTTGCTTCTTACAGCCGTTACACACGCAGTTCAATGTTAGAAGTCCTCAGCCAGGATTACATCCGTACAGCCAAATCCAAAGGCCTACCGCGTCGGGAGGTAATTTTTGTACACGGATTAAAAAACGCTGCTTTACCCCTGGTAACATTGATTGGGCTTGACCTCCCGATTTTACTGGGGGGAGCGATTGTTACCGAGAGGATTTTCGCATGGCCGGGTATGGGGCGGCTGTTCCTTGATCATCTTTCTCGGTCAGACACTCCGGTTGTAATGGGCATCCTCATGCTCATAGCGGTAGCTGTGATTGTGTTTCAGATTATTACGGATATAACTTACGCATGGCTCGATCCGCGTATCCGGTACGATTAATAGGAGATTATTATGGAAACCACTCCTGATGCAATCCCTCATTTAATTCAGGATGAACTGGATACTCCCCCGCTCTCGCTCTGGCAGCTTGCCTGGCGCAGGTTTAAACGGCACAGAATGGCTATATTTGGAAGCATTTGTCTTATAGCGATATTTGTTTATTCATTTGGGGGCGCTTTACTCTACACCGAACGCTATGCGAATTATACGGATACAAGCTTGAGACTGAACGCTCCCTCATCTGAACATCCTTTCGGCACAGATACAGTCGGGAGAGATATATTAGCTAGGACAATTTACGGAGGCCAGATATCTCTCCTGATAGGAATTACAGCTATGCTCGTAATGGTTAGCATCGGAATTCTTATTGGCTCCATATCTGGTTACTTTGGTGGTGCCATTGATAGTCTTCTCATGCGGTTTACAGAGGCTGTGTTGATTATTCCCCAGATATTCTTGCTCCTTGTTATCGCCAAATTCTTCAGCGGCTCTGTTCCAGATATTACATTTTTAGGGCGTACCTTCAGTGGAAGTGTTGTAGTTATAATCCTGATTATAGGAGCTACCAGCTGGCCTTATTTAGCGCGTATTGTAAGAGCGGAGTTTCTTTCAATAAAGGAAAATGAGTTTATTCTTGCTGCTCGTTCAACAGGAACTCCGACCACCCAGATTATCTTCAAACACATACTGCCAAACAGTATGGCTCCGATTATTGTTGCCGCTACTCTTGGCGTTGCGAATGCAATCACCCTAGAAGCCTATATCAGCTTTTTAGGACTTGGCGTCCGACCTCCTACAGCAACTTGGGGTAATATGCTGGACGGTGCTCACAACTACATTGAAACTGCATACTGGTTATGGTTGTTCCCGGGAACTTTGATTACATTAATAGTTCTCAGTATTAACTTTATCGGGGATGGTCTTCGTGATGCGCTTGACCCGCGCAGCCGTTCCGTATGAGTAAATTGAGGTAAGAATGGACCATATACTTCAGGTTGAAAACCTGGTCACAAAATTTCATACACCTGAGGGAGTGGTGCATGCTGTAAATGGGGTTTCTTTTCACATAAGTGAAGGAGAGACACTGGCTGTTGTGGGTGAAAGCGGCTGCGGTAAAACCGTAACCATGTTATCCATTCTTCGCTTGATTCCAATCCCTCCTGGTGAAATTTCTTCCGGTAGCGCGAAATTCTTCAATCGGGATTTATTGCATTTGACGGAAGAAGAAATGGAGTCAATCCGCGGACGGGAGATCTCAATGATCTTTCAGGATTCAATGACCTCATTGAATCCGGTACTGACAATTGGTCGCCAGATGACAGAATCTTTGATCATCCATCTCGGTTATAACCAGGAAAAAGCCGAACAGCGCGCTATTGATATGATGACAGCGGTAGGTATACCTGAAGCGGAAAAACGTTTGGACGATTACCCCCACCAATTTTCAGGCGGTATGCGCCAGAGGGTTATGATAGCCATGGCATTAAGCTGCGCGCCCAGCCTTGTTATAGCCGATGAACCCACCACAGCTCTGGATGTCACGATCCAATCCCAGATTATTGAACTTGTTATCAGGTTGCGGGAAGAATTGGGTATGTCAATTATCTGGATTACACACGATTTAGGTGTCGTTGCTGGGTTAGCAGACAGAGTGACTGTAATGTATTCAGGAATTATTTTGGAAGAATCAATTGTAGATAATATCTACGAAAATCCCCGTCACCCCTATACCCAAGCCTTGCTGGCTTCGCTCCCGCGAGTGGACCAGAAAAGTCACGAGTTGCTACATTCCATTCCAGGAGCACCTCCCAATTTGTTAATCGAACCGGTTTGCTGTCCTTTTGCACCTCGCTGTGATTATGTTCGCGATAAATGCAAGCAGCAAATCCCGCCGCTCGAACTTGTAGATGTAAATCACAAAGTGGCATGCTGGGTCGATATAGAAACAGGCGAATTGAAATGAACGAAAAAAAGGCGCTCGTTGAGGTTAAGGACTTAAAAAAACACTTCCCAATCATGAAGGGAATCGTATTCGAACATCAGGTTGGAGCTGTAAAAGCAGTCGATGGGATTACATTCGATTTATATCCAGGGGAAACATTAGGCTTGGTAGGAGAAAGTGGATGCGGTAAAACGACAGCTGGAAGAACTATTCTTGGTCTATACCCGCTCACAGAAGGTTCAGTAATTATTGATGGACATGATATACAGAATAAAGATTCCGACAATCTAATGGCAATTAGAAGAAAAGCCCAGATGATTTTTCAGGATCCGTATGCTTCGCTTAACCCCCGTTGGACGGTAAGTTCTATTGTACGCGAACCGATGCGTGTCCATAAAATTTACACCGATGCTGAAGAAAGAACTGAAAAAGTAAAAGAACTCATGGCGCTGGTTGGATTGAGCAGTCGTTTGGTTAATCGTTTCCCCCATGAATTCTCCGGAGGCCAGCGGCAGAGAATTGGTATTGCACGTGCTCTCGCATCAGATCCAAGTTTTGTTATTTGTGATGAACCAATCTCAGCCCTTGATGTATCAATTCAGGCTCAAGTAGTGAACCTTTTGGAGAATTTACAAAATAAGTTCAATATAACGTATTTATTTATTGCTCACGATTTGAGCATGGTTCGTCATATCTGCGATCGTGTGGCAGTGATGTACCTCGGGATTATTGTTGAGCTTGCTGAACGGAATGAACTTTACGAAAAACCACTTCATCCATACACGCAAGCACTTTTATCTGCAGTACCAATCCCGGATCCAAAAAAAGACCGCGCCAGAAAACGAATTATATTAAAAGGTGAAATACCCAGCCCGATCAATCCTCCCTCAGGATGCCGTTTCCATCCGCGCTGCCCGATAGCGATGGAAAAATGTTCCGAAGAAATACCTGAATGGCGTCAAATCTCAGGAAACCGGCGGGTCGCTTGTCATGCTGTTTAAAGTCGAAATCCGGTAAAAGAGGACATATAAATAACATTCCTCATTTAAACATATTAACCAATCGAACCCCTGCTTTGTGTACTTGACGGAAGTTACCGCCTTGAGAAATCACCTTAACGACAGGCGCTATCTTTTCAACAATTGAGCCGGAGATCACATCCACACCGTAATCAAATAGAACCGGACTGAGCGGAGCGCTGGGTCCCAATACCATTACGAATGCATCCTTTTTACATAAATCGAGCAAATCTTGTATGGTATGGTTTATCAGGGTCATACCGGTGATCGCTACTACATCCGCTTGGGGGACGATTTCACTTGCTTTGCTGGCAGGATAATCTCCTGGTTCAGGATCCTGTTCTATCACCGCCAATTCTCCAACCTTAGCTTTCAGATTAATCGTAAATGGGAACCTTCCGATAAGGACGATTCTTCTACCTTTTCCATATGATGCCAGCACATCAGCAGCATTTGATTCTTCGATTTTAAGCAAAACAGGATTAATTGAGGCATTTATGGTCGCTATTCCAACACTGCGTAATGTTGGATTGTCTGAAAGGGAAAGTTCTGCAAGCTCTTGATTAGTGTATCTTTCGAAATTACCAGCTTGTTTAATCCTTGGCTCGTCGGAGTGAGTGTGGCTCTGGATGATTGTCGATGCGATACCACATCGCTCAATGCCGGAATGGTTAACATTGACAGCAGTCCAATTTAATCCTATACAAACTTTTGTAATTTCTTTGATTTCGATTGTCTGGAGCAAATCATCTAATATTTGCATAGTTTATAATTCTATCCTATTCTGGTTCTTTCATGACTTTCCAGG
>JBJYWI010000065.1:0-5926 GCA_046259385.1 Anaerolineales bacterium | reverse complement strand
ACACGGCGCTCGCCGAATTTCTGGATCAGAGGCCGCAGCAGGCTGATCTGCGTGATGACCTGGAACATGCCGTTGAATGCCAGCATCAAACCGATGTAGGCACCTGCCTGGGCTGCTTGCTGGAAAATCACATCATCTGCGTATAAAGAAAAGATCGCTGGAAGTGCGGAGAATGCCAGGGAAGCAACAAACCCGATGACCAGAATGATCGGCAGGGCTGGAACCGAGAAAATTTTGACCTTCTCCCTCGTCCGCAGCTTCTTGGGCACACCGGATATTTCTCTTTCTTCTGGGGGCAACGACTCCTTCAGTGTGAATATGGTCAACGTCAGAGTACCCGCAGTGATGATAGTTGCCCCGATAAAAGGTGCGACGACGCCAAACCTGCTCAGTACACCACCAAAAGCCGGCCCGAAGATGAAACCAGCACCAAAGGCTGCCTGTAAATAACCTAATCCCTGGGTGCGGTTAATATCGTCTGTGATATCACTGACGTATGCCTGTGCCGTCGTAATATTCCCCCCTGTGATTCCATCAAGGGCTCGGGCGATGAACAACATCACCATACCACCGGTTATTGGCAGTCCCAGCCTCAACTTATCGATCTGCTGGCCCAGCGGACCCGCCAGGATGAACAGGATAAATGCGAGCACTGTTCCCATCTGACTGAGGATCAAAATAGGTCTTCGTCCATGACGGTCCGACAATCGTCCCAGCACCGGTGCTGCTAAAAACTGTGCCCCAAAGAATACCGAAGACAGGAGTGTGATCTGAAAAACACTACCTTGGAATTCTCCCTCGGCGTAAAGTGGGAGGATGGGGATAATTACGCCAGCCCCGAGGATATTCGTAAAAATGATCAGCAAAATTGGGAATAATTGTTTTCTATCCATAAATGCAACACTACCTATGCTGGGAATATATACCTAAACAGGAATAGGTAACTTGGGCGTTACTTGATTATCAATAGATTCGATTTTATCATCCAACAAACAGAGCTGGAACAGTATTGAATCAATACCGCTGGAGTTCGTGACTATAGTACCTTTAAGAAAAAGATCACCGTCGGTGCACAGGTTACGAAAAACTGTTTAATCGGTAATATCTGATTGTTCAACAAACACAAAATCGTATCGCCGGTGAAAAAGATGTTGCGATCGAAATTATTGCGGAACTACTTGCATATTTGAGAACATAAATTAATTAAGATTTATAAATCCCCCGAATTGTAAGGGAACACAAATACATTTAATCCACGATTTTGAATTCCGGTTCGACAATAATCTCCGATTTGACAGAATTCGCCACTAAACTGTATTTCTGGGCTGACTGCAGCGCCTGTCTGGTACGCTTTTCCACTTTCTTCCGGTCGTCGCCGTTTGCGCCTACGCGGATCACCGGCCACAGCCGCAGGTGTGTAAAGATCTCGGTGCGGTCGAGCTCAATCAGTTTGGTCCCCTCCGCCCTGCATTCGTAAGAGCGCAGGTCGAGTTTATACCGCTCGGCCGCCCATATAAACATAAGCATGATGCATGTGTTGGCAGCTGCTACAAATGCATCTTCGGGTGTGAAAACGTCTGGATAGCCTTCCGCGTCTGGAGGGGCGGAAAAATCCATCCGGGGACCATTGCCCATTATAAGATTGCCCCAATGTTCCCCTTTCCAGGTAACGGTTGTGTTGTATACAGCGGTGCGGCTCATCGTTCGAAATCCTTTCCATTAATAAATTGAACATATTCGCGCAAAATGGTTTCCGCGTAAGGTTCATCCGCACCAGCCGGTACCGGGTTGTAAATTTTAACAATCTCGAGCAGTTCATGTTTCAACATATCAGATGGCTGTTTATTTTCCTCCCGGAACTGCCGGAAAATCAGCGGCAGGCCTATCAGAGTTACCTCCCGCCCCTCGATGCGCACATTCTGGATAGGAATGCCTGAGCCGCAGGCGCAGCTAGCTTCGATTTCTGCCTGAGGTTCAGGGAATTCTTCCATCTCGATGAACTCGGCTTCAGATCGGCTCCAGCGTTTTTCCAGGAGTTCATCCACCAGGGATGCCATCCGCTTAGCTATTGCATTTACTGCCTCAAGACCAGCCTGATCCAGTTTGCGCAATCCGGATGGCTGCTTCATATTTGCTTCTTTAACGATTTCCGAGACAACAATGCTCGCGGCAGGTTTTCCGGAAAATTCTTCTGTCGCCTTGGCGGCGCATTTCAATTCACAGCCGTCAACCGCAATGGTTGGGTAAAACTTTGCGAAAGCTCGGTCTCCCTCGCCGCCTGCCAGGAACAGCGGCAGGCAGATCGTAACAGTATCCGCAGGGCGCAGCTTTTCGAGAACTTCAAGGGCAGCCAGACGTGTCACTGTCCCCTCCGCCAGTTCCTCACCGGAACAGGCGACAATTCCCACTTTCTTTTTTGGAAGGTCAACCATTGCTGCCTCCGCTTAATTTCAATTGGTCTTCTTTGTTTATCTCCAGGCTGTCAACTACTTCCGCGATTTCATTGGCAATGACCGAAGCCAGTTTAACTCCACCTTCATTTAATTTGGCGATTCCTTTTGGTTTAAATTCACGGTGTTTTCTGTAAACATCCAGCACGGCGAAATCTCTTGCAACCGTGCCGCCGCTTTCCTCTACCATCTTTGTGGCGCATGCCAGCTTACAGCCGTCAATGGTGATTGCAGGATTCTGAGCTATAGATACTCTGGAGTTCTCATCACCCAGAACCAGCAGCGACAGGGGTACGAGCTGCGTTCGGGCTGGTCGCACATTCTCAACCACCTCGTAAGCCGCTTCGCGGCTGACAGAGCCATAGGTTTTGCCAATACCACTGCAGGGTACGACCATGACTCTGTTTTGGATTTCCCCTTTTCTTAAATCACTCATTTCCTTTTTCGAGTTCCTCCTGAGCTTCAATCTTGATCTTGGTGAAATATTGTTCGGAGTCCAGCAGACTTGCCCTGTCTGCCTCCCAATCGCCAGGTTGGATCGCTGCCATCCAACCCTCGCCGTAAGGGTCTTCGTTGATCACTTCAGGCGCATCTTCCATTGCAGGATTAACCTGGACAACCGTTCCGGAAACAGGGGAGGAAAAAGCAATATCCACTTTAATCGTCTCAATAACAGCGACCTCTTCATCAAAATTCAGTTTTGTGCCTTCTGGTTTAATTTCAGCAAAAGCGACGTCTCCGCTGCGCTGCTGGATGTAATCCGACAGGCCGATTTTCACCAGGTCTCCGTCCAGTTTTGCCCATACTCCTTCTCCGTTGTAGAGACGATCCTTGGCGACCCGGAAGATAAATTTGTCAATTGTCGTTTCCAGAAATTCGGTCATTTATCCGTCCTCAATTAATGTGGTGGTTGTTGCACTATCCCGTCTGGTGCTTGCTTCAAACCGCCTCCAGCTGGGCATCCGCCAGCCAGGTCATGATCTCCGTTTCTTCTGGAATCCTTCCTGCGCAAACCACTTTGTCATTTATTACGAGGCCGGGGGTCCCCAGAATGCGAAATTTCTGAATCTCGCGGTAGTCGCTGATTTTTTCAAATTCAGCCTTAATGCCCATATTTGAAACAGCCCTGCGGGTATTTTCTTCAACCTTGTTGCAGTTTGGACATCCAGGTCCCAAGATTTTAATTTGCAGCATGATTTACCTCCGGAGTGTTTTGATTCGATTTCTTGTCAACGCTTAATACCTATCAAGATCTTCAATCCATGATTTGATTTTTATTTCTATTTGATCCCGCACTTCCCGGAATTTATTCAATGTTTCTTCATCGCTGCCAAAAAATGCAGCTGGGTCTTCGAGATTCCAATGCGCATGATTTCCCATCCCGAGGAATACTGTCGGACAATTTTCTTCTGCGTTCGCACAAACAGTTATAACGTAATGAAAAAATTCATTTGCCAGGTATTCTTTTACACTTTTTGACCGCTGGCCATTTAAACTCAGACCCTTCTCCTGCATAACTTTATAAGTATATGGGTTGATTCCCTTTGGATCTAAACCTGCGCTGAAGACATCAAACCGGTCTCCAGCATATTTTCGAAGGAAAGCCTCCGACATTTGGCTCCTTGCAGAATTCCCTGTGCACAGGAACAGCACCCTTGATTTTTTCATTCTTTTACCTTGCTGGAGGGCACTTCGAATTGATCTGTCAGATGTTCAACTTGAAGTAGTGGTTGGCAATTTGGACAGCCGCAATCGGAATATTTTTCCATTCTTTTTCTGGGTTGCATATCCTCAGTAGGCAGCCCTGCAACAGCACCGGCTTCTTGAATTATCTTAAGGATGCGCTTGTCGCGCAGCCTGTAGAACACATACCGACCTTCCCGTCTAGTATCCAGAACGCCATTCTCCCTTAAGGTCATGAGATGCTGTGAGATATATGCCTGTCGATAGCCAAGGACCGCTTCCAGATGGCACACACAAGCTTCATCCTCTCCAATTGCAAGCAGGATTTGTAACCTGGCAGGTTTGCTAATGCTCTCAAGTAATTTGCTGATTAGTTTTCTATTTTTTCTACTTATTACATTCATAATTAGGAATATATCATATCATACATTCAACAATCGGAATATGACAACAGTCACAAATTTGTAATGACATATTGCGGGGAAGCAATTGAAGAGCGAGGGGAAGGTAAACTTATCCAAAATCATACGTAATAATTATTTTTTTGTACTTATTACATAACCAAATCTGTTTATTAAATAGAAAGTTCTTTTACAATTAAGAATCAGTAGCACCAGCATTACTTGATGCACCCAAGGATCGAAATTTTTATTTATGTAGGTTTCATAGGTGATGTTGCCCCTAAAAATTTTAGAGAAAAAATTGACAAAATAACATAATTACCCTACCGTTGGAATTCGGATCGCGTAACGTAGTGGAGCATACCTGTAAGGGTAACAGCTCACCGTAGAAGCACTCGCTCAATAAAGCCGTTCCATTGATAATTTGGAGCGGTTTTTCTATTCAATTTAGTTTATTAATCTTAAAATATTGGATGGTTTTGGGGGATAGATCGAATTATTTGTGAATAGGCTCGTTCTTTTAAGTTCCTGACAAGCGGAGAGGTAGCTCACTATAGTAAAATATTCCCTTGATGTTATGCAATCAGAACTACATCGGCAGAGTTATTGCAGACCAATGCTGAGCTGAATGCATTTCGATAACGCATTACGCAATTAATTCCCCAACAATATTATCAAAAAAAGGAGTTAAACAATGAGTACAGAAGATAAGATCCAACGATCCGTTTTGCCCATCCCGGATGAGAAGCATGTGGGTTTGATGACCTATGATGCCAAGGATCCGGAAACCAAGTTCCCGCCGATCCGGGATATGCGTCCCCCGAAAGGTGCGCCAAATGTGTTGATTATCTTGCTTGACGATGTCGGCTTTGGCGCGAGCAGCGCCTTTGGCGGCCCTGTCAACACCCCGGCAGCGGAGCGATTGGCAAACGACGGCTTGAAGCTCAATCGCTTCCACACCACCGCGCTGTGCGCGCCGACACGCCAGGCGCTGCTAACTGGACGCAATCACCATTCAGTGAACATGGGCGGCATCACCGAGATCGCGACCTCGGCGCCGGGCTACACCTCGGTGCTTCCAAAAGACAAAGCGCCGCTCGCTATGACGCTAAAACTCAACGGCTATGCGACCGCGCAATTCGGAAAATGCCACGAGGTGCCGGTCTGGCAGACCAGCCCGCTGGGTCCATTCGATGCCTGGCCAACCGGCGGCGGCGGGTTCGAGTACTTCTACGGCTTTATCGGTGGAGAAGCCGACCAGTACTATCCGGGCATTTACGAAGGCACGATACCGATCGAACCGGATAAAACCCCCGAGCAGGGTTACCACTTCACCGAGGATATGACCAACAAGGCGATCGCATGGGTGCGCCAACAAAAGGCGCTCATGGC